>CANRMZ010000073.1 GCA_947631885.1 uncultured Bacilli bacterium | reverse complement strand
TACTGGCTTTAATTCTCTTTCTCCTGTTTTTTCAGATACTGACCACACTAAATCGCCAACTTTGATATCTTCAATATTTACATAACCATTTTCTCCTAATACTTTTGTTCCTGCAGTAAAGCATTGAGTTTCGTTTTTGTCATACACGACCTCACAAGTACCTGTACCTGTAAATGAGGCTTTACCATCACTTATCGAACCATTTTTTGTACAATCCGATAAGTCTTGGTTGATTTTGTATTTGGTAGTATCAATAGAATCGCTCTCTACATAATCATATCCAGTTCCATCATCTTTTGCTTTATAAACTTTAATTATAATATCATAATCTTTGGCAACCTTATCATAATAAGCTTCACATTTTCCCTTTTTGCTATAAGAAACAGTAAGAACTCCTTTTTCAACTTTTGTGATTTTTTCACCATCGGTACACGTAGATTTTGCAGGATTAAATATATATTGTTCAGGGTCTACTGCTTGACCAGCTGAAGATTTAGTGTATTTATCTTCCTTTTCTTTATCTTGCAAATAGATTATAAGGCTTATATCGGAATTATCAATATCTGCAGTTCCTTTTAATATTAAATTAGCACTTGTTTTAGTAAAAAAACCATGAGAAAACAAGTTTGGAACAGCAAAAATAACCAAAATTAAAAGAACGATACCGATAACAATATAACGTTTTTTATGAGCTAAAATGTTGTTATTGAACCATTCTTTCATATCGTTCTACCTCTATATTATGATAACATATATTAATCAATAAAAAAAGGGTTTTTGTTAAACCCTATGTCGAATTTAGTAATTTATTAGGTTAAATTCTCGTAAACCTTTACAACTTCGGCATGAATATCCTCACGAGTTCTCGGTTTACCACCTTTAATACATTTAATAATTTTAAAATTATATAGTTCTGCTAACTCAAGATAACTTTGGGCAGCATGACGTAAATGATTAATATTAGATTCATGTTGATCTAGCTTTTCTGCTCTTTCCGTTCTTAATTTTTCAGCTTTATCCGGAGGCATCAATAAAAATATTACCGCATCAGGTTTTGGCAGGCCTAATAGATTAAACTCTAAATCTTCAATAAATTTATACATTTTTAACCGGTCTTCTTTTTTACGATATTTACCTCCTTGATGAGCCATACTACTATAAACATATCTATCAAGAAGTACCGTATAACCAGCATCAAGTTTTTCTTGAATAGCTTTAGCATTATAAAGCCTATCGGCAGCATAATAAAGGCTAGCAACCTTTGGATCTACAGCATCTGCTCCTTCTGGGAACCACCCTTCACAGATATAGCTCTTGCCTAAATAAGGACCACCAACTATTTTACCCGTGGGAGTATCATATCGAGGATAGGAAAACTCGGCAACATTGATATCATTTTGCTTTAAATAGGCTAAAAGTAAGCCTGCTTGACTGGCTTTTCCGGAACAATCGGTACCTTCAATAATAATTAACTTACCTTTACTCATGATTTTCTCCTAAAGCTTTTAAGATAGCATTAATACGCCCACATGATTCTTTGCCTTCCCCACATTTATGCTTAGTTACACAATCTGGGCCTAAATTCATCGCAAAGTATTTTGAAACTTTAGCTACTTCAGCCTGCATTTTATTAACCGCGTATCTTATACACCATTGGGCTTTAGTACACATTCTCAAGCGACATATCCATCTTAAGGCTTCACCATCAAAATTAATCGTAATATTAACAAGATTACCTGATAAAGTGAAATAAATTAAATCTTCTTCTCTAATACCCATATTTAAAAAATCTTGATATATTTTGGCATTTTGCTTATATATTTCTTTATATAAATTAAATAATTTTTTATTTTCCTCAATACTCGGAGGAGTTAAATACTTTGTAACATCAATATTTGGAACAAATGCCGGTATCGATAAAGAAAGTCTTCTATGACGGGTATAGTGCGTTAAAACTGCAAAAGGTACACTTAAATTAAAACGGAAATTAACTTGTTTTAAGTCTTCATGTGTTTCATCTTCACAAATAGCTTTCATGAGTTTTTGCTTTAACTCTTCATTACTTGCTATCTTATCTTCATAGATTTTCTTAGCATCTTTAAAAGTATAACCATAAATTCTAGAAATAGCATTTATAAATAGTAGATTATCAACATCTTTCGTATAACTAATTAATTCTACTTTATCTGTAGTTTTATAATTTCTTGGTTTAACATAATTATTTAGTATTGTTTCTATTTCAGAAGTATTAGTTACTTCACTATTTTCAATCACGGTTTCTAGATAAGGAGCTCTTGTTTCAGCGATAGCCTTTAGCTTCTCACCAAATTCTTTGAATTCACTTACATTAGAATGAACACCTTTAGTCATAGATATTATCATTCTAGCTAAAGCCGTAGCATCAAGTCCCATGATTATTTCAGCACGATAAGAATAAGGTAAGACAAATCGAGCATCTTCCTTATTAATACCATTATCAACAAAGGTAGAATAATTATCAAATAAATAACGCATATGAGCATTATATTTTTCTTTTAATTCATCATTATTAGAAACTAAATTACCATTTTTATCGTGAAAATCCGGAGTATAAAAGCCTACTGTTCTAAAGTCTACTTCTCTTCGTGATTTAA
This sequence comes from uncultured Bacilli bacterium, assembly GCA_947631885.1. Lineage (GTDB taxonomy): Bacteria > Bacillota_I > Bacilli_A > RF39 > UBA660 > UBA6448. Next base: position 3,770 of record CANRMZ010000073.1, on the reverse strand, counting down.
TTGTAAAGGAAGAGAATCTTTCGGCAATAATAGTTTGCTCAATCGCAGGAGTTACTTCTGATAAAGAGAAAACCATATAATCATGATCAATGGTTGAAGTATGACCCATCTTAATTACTCTTTTAATAAATTTTAAAGCTTCTTCAGGAGTAGCAAAACTATCTAAAGCATCTTGTACTTTACCCTTCATTCTTGATAGCTTACCAGCTCCTGCACAAATTCTTAATTGTTCATCAATAAATTCTTTAGAGGTCCTACCTAATAATTTTACTTCCATAAAATTTATACCTCTTCATACCATAAAGGATGTTTATGAGTAAGATTGATAACCTCTTCTTTTAAAGATTCAAGTAAATTTTCATCATCTTTATTTTTTAAGGCCTTAGCAATAATCTTACCAACTTTTCTAAAATCTTCTTCGTTAAAGCCCCGAGTTGTCATGGCAGGACTTCCTAGTCTTAAACCACTAGAAATCATTGGGCTTTCTGTATCTCCAGGAATAGCATTTTTATTAGTCGTAATGCATATTCTGTCTAAAAGATTTTGGGCATCTTTACCCGTGATATTACATGATGATTTAACATCTATTAGTATTAAATGATTGTCGGTTCCGCCTGAAATAATTTTGATTCCTTCTTCTTCTAAAGAAGTAGCTAAGGCTTTAATATTTTTTAAAACATTTTCTTGATAAATTTTAAATTCTGGTTGTAAAGCTTCATAAAAGCACTGTGCTTTAGCTCCGATTACGTGTTCAAGTGGTCCACCTTGAATGCCAGGGAAAACGGTTTTATTAATTTTTTTAGCTATTTCTTCATCATTGGTTAGAATTAAGCCACCCCTTGGTCCTCGTAAAGTTTTATGGGTTGTTGATGTAACAACATGAGCATAAGGTACGGGTGAAGGATGAAGACCAGCAGCTACAAGTCCTGCTATATGAGCCATATCGACCATAAGATAGGCTCCTACTTTATCTGCAATCTCTCTAAAACGTTTAAAATCGATAGTTCTAGAGTATGCTGAAGCTCCGGCAATAATCATTTTAGGTTTCTCTTTTAAAGCTAAAGCTTCTACTTCATCATAATCAAGTACTTGCGTTTCATGATTAACATCATAAGATACGATTTCATAATCAATGCCGCTAAAACTTAATTTATGGCCATGCGTAAGATGACCACCATTATCAAGGTTCATTCCCATTACTTTATCCCCATGTTTAAGAAGTGCTCGGTAAACAGCCATATTGGCAGAACTTCCACAGTGAGGTTGAACGTTAGCAAATTTAGCTCCAAATAGCTTTTTAGCATATTCAATAGCTAAGCTTTCAATCTCATCTATGTTTTCACATCCCCCATAGTATCTTTTGCCAGGATACCCTTCGGCATATTTATTTGTTAAAATACTGCCTTGCACCTTTAATACATCATTAGAAACATAATTTTCTGATGCAATAAGTTCAATATTTTCTTCTTGTCTTTTTCGCTCTTTTCTAAGAGCTGTTAATAATGCTTTATCCATCTATATTACCTCCTTTATAAGCATCTATTACATTTTGAATAATCATAGCAATCGTCATTGGTCCTACTCCTCCAGGATTCGGAGTTATATATGAACATTTATTTTTTACATTATCAAAATCAACATCTCCAACGATTTTGCCATCGATTACTGTTATTCCTACATCTACTACTATAGCCCCATCTTTAACCATATTTTCAGTGATAATATGCGGTTTTCCTACAGCTGAAACAATAACATCGCTATTTAATGTTATTTCTTTTAAATTACCTGATTTACTATGAGCTATAGTAACAGTAGCATCTTTATTTAAAATTTCAAATATAAGGGGTTTACCAACAATATTTCCTCTTCCTATAATACATACTTTTTTGCCACTTAGCTCAATATTATAGTACTCTAAAAGCTTGATAATTCCTTTCGGTGTACAAGCTCTTAGACCTGGTAAATTATGAGCTAACTTATAAAAGCTTTCTTTGGTAAAACCATCAACATCTTTTCTAGGATCAATATGTTTGATGCACTCTTCAATATCTAAACCTTTAGGAATTGGACTTTGTAAAATAATGCCATTTACACTATTATCTTTGTTTAATTTTTCTATTAAAGTTATAATTTCTTCTTCCGATTTAACATCTGGCATCTCATAAAGGTTAACTTTAATCCCTACTCTTTTACAAAATTTCTTTTTATTATTAATATATTTTTCACTAGGTTCATAATGTCCAGCATAAATAATTGCCAAAGTAAGATCTAAGTGTTCTTTTTCTATTTCTTGTTTAGCATTTTCAAGCAAGGCATCACGTACCATTTTTCCATCTAAAAGCATATTAATCCTCCTTTTTAAGTTCTATCTCTTTATTTTCATTAACATATGCGTATTTTAATTTATTTTCTTTAGTAACAATTGATTGTCCAAGTAAATTTTCTATTTCATTTGTAGTATTCACTATTGATTTTCTAAATCAATATGTAACAGACAAATAATATTTTCTCATATTATGAAGATTTCTAGGGGAATAGCCTTTAGCATTTGGAAATTTAATTTTTAATTCAATAGACAATTCATTTACGAACTTATTTCCCCATTTTGCACTATCATCAATAACTTTTCCAATATAAAAATACAAATCCATTACATTTGCATTAGCTGATTGAAATATTGCTAATTGCGTTTGTTCGATTTTTGATATTATGTCATTTATAGTGGTCTTAAAATCTTTCACTTCAGTTGCTAACATTTTAATTCCTCCATTTTTAATTTTGCAGACGCGTCTGCAAAATTATTAAACTCCTTGTATCGATTTCTGATATTGGCAAGCCAATATCGGAGTATGTTATCTAAATGGGAGTTAAAACAGCGATATAATTTTGTGCAAAACACTTCAGCATTCTTACTGGGAATAGATTCAATAATTCTAAGCATTCCTTCAATATCGACAACATCATTTTTATAATATTTACCATCCGAAGATTTAAGTTTCAGTTGGTGACAATTTGTCACCGACTCATTGCCTTCATTTTTAAGCCTTTCTTTAAGCTTGTTCCAATACTTTCTTTTATCTTTGCTTTCTGTTATAACGCCTACGACGTCTACTACACTAATAAAATATTTTTCTTCTTCCTTATCCCAGACCGTTCTAATCGTCTCATTATTAAATATTTTACTTTGATTATCCATAATCAAAACCTCGTTTATCAGGGCTATTTTTACTCCCTATATATTTATATATACCGATAAAGGTCAAATTTCCTTTTTTATTTTGTAAAATTTTTAAAATAATGAATGATTATGAGCAATCTTAAGATGTTCATAAGCTTTTGGCGTAGCTATCCGACCACTTTTAGTTCTTTTAATAAAGCCCTCTTGCATTAGGAAGGGCTCGATAACATCTTCAACGGTGGATATTTCTTCCCCTATTGAAGTAGCTATTGTTTCGCCTCCGACAGGACCACCATTAAATTTAGTTATTAAACTAGTCAAATACTCTATATCAAGATTATCAAGACCAAGTTCATCAACTTTTAATTTCTTAAGAGCCTTTTTAGTTATATCTAAAGATATATGGCCATCGCCTTCAACTAGAGCAAAGTCTCTTACTCTTTTAAATAAGCGATTCGCAATTCTAGGGGTTTTACGACTTCTTCTGGCTAGTTCTAAAGCTGCATCATCATCGATTTCCATGCCTAGAACGTTACCTGTTCTTTTAACAATTGTCTTAAGTTCTTCATCCGTATAATACTCAAGTTTATCA
>CANRMZ010000072.1 GCA_947631885.1 uncultured Bacilli bacterium | reverse complement strand
ACAATGAAAATTGCAGCTTGGTCAATGCTTATTTTAATGGTTGGATCTGTTATTGCTGGTGCCCTAGTTTATTTTATAGGGAGAGCGTAATAGCGTCTAATAAAGTATTAAATTTATCAATAAATAGAAAAACAATGAATAATGAAGAGGCTAAAAATGGGCCAAAGGGAACTTCATTATTTTTTTTGAGAAAAAAGTAAGCATAAGAATATGGCAAAGCTAAAAAAGCAGATAAAATAAGAACGATTAAGCTAAGTCTAAAGCCTACCGTAAGGCCTATAACAAAAGCAAATTTAATATCGCCTCCGCCAAGAGAATCTTTTTTAAAGATTAAATCACCAATTTTCTTAATAAGAAGCATAATACAAAACATGGTTATCCCTGAAACAACATATAATAAAGTTGGTTTTAATCCCTTATAAATTAAATCTAGAATTATAATTAATATTGAACCCACGATTAATGGTGAATCTAAAATTGTAAAAGCCGAAAAGTCACTAATAAAAATAATCATCATAATGGAGGAAATAATAATAAAAATCCAAAATTCATAACTTATAGAATAATGAAGATAAGCAAAAGCAAAAAAAGCCCCCATAACAATTTCGATAATCGGATTTAAGATACTTATATTTTTTTTACAATAACGACATTTACCTAACAATGTAATATAAGAAATAATAGGAATTAAATCATACCATGCTAAATTATGACCACATTTATCGCATCGACTACGGTCATTTACTACCTTTTCTTTCTTAGGGCCTCTTTTGCCAAGCACTAGATAAAAGGAACCAAAACAGGCTCCCCATATAAATAATAGAATAGCAGTTAACCATCTTGACATAAAACTCCTACATTATTTCGCCATACATTGAGAACATTGGTACGATAGTAGCTATAATAATAAAACCTACAATGATTGCTAAGAAAATTATCATAATTGGCTCAATAAAGCTCTTTAAAGTATTAACAATTGTTTTGTGCATTTCTTGATAATACTCACTAACTTTTGCCATAATTTCTGCGAGTTGCCCAGTCGATTCACCAGTAACAATCATATAATAAGCAACATCTGGTACAGCCCAGTGATCCTCAAAGGCACTAGATATTTTTTCACCTTTCATAATATTATTAATTGTTTTGTATAAAATAGCTTTATATACTTCATTAGACGTAATCTTACTTAAGATATCTACACTTTCGGTAATATATACATTATTTCTTAATAATGATGAAAAGGTTTTAGAAAAAATAGTAACCTCTTTAAATATTATAACATCTTTTATAACAGGAATGTGCATTAAGAAGATTTGTACCGGAGTTCTAAAAGCCTTTAAATGTTTATATAAGAAATAAAGTACAATAACAACTAAAACAAATAATAATATCATTGTGATAGCATTTTTCTTCAAGAAATCACTTAGCATGATAATAAAAGCCGTCATACCATTTATTTCAATACCTGAGGATTCATAAATATCTGTAAATCTTGGTACAACATACGTTAAAATAAATATTACGATGATAATAGAAAAGCCCATCAAAATGGTAGGATATGTTAAAGCTCCTATCATTTCTTTTCTTGTGTGTTCTACTTCGGTATAGTAGTCGGCCATATCATCCAAGGTTTCTTGTAAATTACCTGCAGCTTCAGCTGCTTTTATCATGTTGATAAGTAAAGCTGGGAAATAGTTTCCTTGTTTTTGTAAAGCATTAGAAAATGATTCACCAAGTGATAACTCATAACAAATAGCTCTAAACATTCTTTGTTGAGCCTTATCTTTATCCATTTGGCTAGCTAGAATTCGCATAGCTTCATTTAAAGTAATACCTACCCTTATATAAGTGGCAAGTTGAGTAAGCCAGAATACTAAGTCTTTCGTGGACATCTTACGGCCAAAGATTGCAGAATCTTTATACACAAAGTTAATAAACTCTGATGTCTCAATATTATATACTTCATAGCCCTCATTTACTAAAAAGGAGTTGATATCTAGTTTAGAGAACCCTGACATCGTACCTGTGATAATTTTACCATCAACTTTAACGTTACGAACAGTAAAACGATACACATTAGGGTATTTAGAACGGGTTGCTCCCGCGGCTTGTAAATCCTGTTCAAAGGCAGCTTTCATCTTCATGTATTTAGCCATAGTAGATTTACTATATTTATATTGTTTAACTCTTTTTTTCTTCTCAGTTTTTGTTCGGTAGTACGCTGCATCTACTTCTTCTTCACTAAATATGGCTTCTTGTTTAGCAATTTCAGGGTTTGTCATTCTTTGATAAGCTTTGTCTAAGTGATAGCTTAGGTAATTAAATGATACAATCCAAAAATCGAAGCAAACAAACTTTGCTCCTCTTAAGGCATATAAAAAAATGTAAAGCCAAGCTACAAAGAACTCTTTGATTAGCTCGCCAGTATTTTTTTTGTTATTCGTACTAGCTGCTTGATCCACTTTTAATACCCCTCCTATTTTGATACTATCATAAGTATATCATAATTTATTATCAATAAAAAGCACTATTTTTATTTTTATTTGGGCTAAAAAATGGTACAATATAAACCAAGTTTCATGGGGGGTTTGTGATGAAAATAAGTCAAATAATTGCTATGTTTAAAAGCTTATTCAAAAAAGATGAAAATATCACTTCTGATTTGTCATGTCCTGAAAGCACTATAAAGATACCTTCACGAAAAGTCTTTAATAATGATGCCTTAATAGATTTATATAAAGAAGAATATTTAAACGCTTTAAATAACATGCGAGGTTTTGACTGTTTAGTTTTGGAAGCAAATTCTTTAAATGAGCATGTAAAGATGGTATCTGATCTTTTATTTGCAATAGCTATTTGTGAAGACGATATAAACGCATCACAAGAAAAAAGCCAACTTAAACACTTAGTAAATTATGAAAAATTAAAATTATATTTTCAAGATCTTCTTGCATTGCAAAATGAGGTAGTTGCCAGAATTATAGCCCTTTTAGAAATTCGTAGAGAACTATTAATAATATCTCGTAGAAAAAAAGATGTTATTAATAACGTAACAAATAGATTATATATTTCTCTTAACACTTTATTAGCTAGTCAAATGGGAATTATTAATGATATGAAAAATCACATAAGTAATACTGCCCCAATTGATGATGAAGTAAAAAAAGAGGCAAAGCAAAAAGCTGACCATTTAAACTGGTTGCAAATGATTTTACCACAAAATAAACAAGTTACAATAAGCCAAGTAGATGAAGACAAAGTATTTTTTAATTTAGCATTAGTAGAAAAAGCTATAGAAGAATATACTTATACTCATAAAGATGAAGTATCTTCAAAAGTAAAACAACAAGCAATAGATAATATTCTTGCTGCTTCTTTTGATATGGAACACAAAGAAGATCTTTTAAGAGAAATTGGCAAGCTTGAACTAAAATATCGTGCGTTTTATGAATATCGATTATCACCTATATATGGTGAGATTCCTGTTGACGAGACCGATTTATCTTTATTATATTCCATAAAATTTAACGCTTTGTTAATAAATGAAAAAAGCATTATAAATCCAGAATTTCTGAATTTAAATGCTATAGATCCTATGGAATATGAATATTATCAAAATTTAATATATAAAACTTATGAAGATATTATTATGGGACGTAATGAAATTTTTAATAAGTTATTTAAAGATGATTTTGAAAAGGCAATAAATCTTATTAAAGAAATTTTTAAGAATAAATTATCTAATGTTTTATATGACTACCTTTTAATCAACTTACTTTTTGCTTTTGATAGCGAAAAAGGACTATATAATTTTTTCAAAAGTAAAATATCTTCTTTCATTTTACCAAAAGGTCTTTATGATCATGCTCCTATTGAGCTCACAGACAATATTCCATTAGAGACTTTATGCTATATTGAAAGCGCAGTTGATGAAAGCGAAGAAAATAAAGATTTACATTTTGAATTTACGAGAAAGCCTCTATATGAGTTATATTTAATTTATCTTAATAATTATCCTGAACAAGATGATGTATATAGAATGCCTGAAGGTATTACAAATATAAAAATTTCTAAAGCATGGGATAAATTTTCAACAGCAGAATTAGCTTTATTAAGAAAAATAAGAAAAGATGCTAAAAATAAAACAATATATTTTCCTAATAGTTTAGAGGAAATAAGTGGTGATTTATTTATAGATGTGCCTATTAAAGGTGTAATATTTAACGAAGGATTAAAAGGCATCTATGATGGTAATTGGTTAACAAAATTAAAGTCTTTAATTATTCCTTCGACTTTAGAAAGAATAAGCATTACAGCTTTCCAAGTAGCCAGCACTGAAAGTATTACTTTTAATATTAGTCAAAACAATGCTTCAGTTTTAAATAAAGACTTTCTCTTAGAAATATTTAATTATTTTCAAAATTTTGGTTGGGAACTTAATGAAGAAAAAAATAAAATTATGCCTCCTAAAGAGTTAAATGATATTGTTATCCATTTAAATGAAATTAATGAAAAAATATATATTCATCTTAAAGATTTATCATTTGATTATGACTCACAAAAAGATGGCACTGATATAAAAGAAGTCTATGTTATAAATTTAATTAAATATATCTATTATATTTTAACACAAATCAGAAAAAGATATGACTTAATGCAAAAGGTACTACCTTTTGAAGAAAGAATAGAAATAAGTCATAACATACCTGGCTTTTTAAAAGATTTAGAAATTATCGATAAAAAGCTTCAAAAATACCATGATATTCATATAAGTGAATTAAATGATATTAAAGCAATACTAGAAGAGCCAAAAAATAGCATGGGATTCACATCCGAAAATGAACATGATTTTGCTAATGAAATAGCCCCACTAGAGCCTAAGATTCGTTTATTTAATTATTATGGCAAATTAGATCGTTCTTTAGTTAATTATTTTTACAAATTAAAATTTCTTTACTTAACAAAAGCTGATGTAGTCTATCCTTTTGTTACCGATACCATGGATGATGTTGAAATTAGCTCTTATCAAAGCTTTATTGAAGATACTTATTATCATTTAAAAAATAATAGTCCTTTTGCTGATGAACAATATAGTGATAATACTACATCAGCCATCAAAGGTCTTATTGAAAAAATAATAAAAAATGGTAAAGATACTATCAATAGTGAAGAAATTCTTAATGATCTTTATTTATTAAATGTCTTTTTAGCTTTAGGAGATTTTAAAAGATTAATAACTTTTGCTAAAAGTTTTAAAATCAAACCTGAATATAAGGATCCCTCTTATGCCTTTGCTTTTGAAGAAACCATGCCTTTTAGTACAGTTTGTTTAATAGAATATTATATTTCTATTTATGCTAAAGAAAAGAAAATTGAAATTACAAGAGGTGCTTATAATATTCCTGATGATCTATTAAAGTTATTTCATTTAATTTATATAAATTATGAAGCAAAGGATTATTATTTTATACCCGAAGGTATAACATCAATTGGCTCTATTAATAGTCTTGGATCAACTGATTTTTATAAAGCAATTATGAATGGCTTAGTAGATGACTCTGAAGGCAAAAATATAGTTACTCCTAATAGTTTAAGAGCACTAAGAGATGATTTCCTTATTTTGCCATGTAAAACTCTTACTTTAAATGAAGGATTACAAGAATTAGATTTAGCAGTTTTTAAAAATGTTGAATCAACTTCTCTTACTATACCATCAACAGTTAAGACAATTGATTATATCTATTTTCCCCATCCTAAATTTACAGAAATCATATTCAATAACTTAGATTTTGAAAATATAAATATATTACGACAAATATTATTTTCTTGTTTAAGCTTTGAAAAGCTTTCCTCAGGAAAAATACGTGGTGTTTTACCGTTTAAATTAGTTTTTCACTATGATAATTCAGAGGATGACTTAATAATAGGACCATACCTTGATGTTCTTTCTTTAGATGTATATTCATTTATCACTAAAAACCAACTAATGAAAAAGACTATGAATGATATTGAAGAAGCGATAAAACGCTTAAATGGAATGGCGAGAAAAAGAACAGAATAGCAAAGATATTCATATAATATTTATAGGTGATACTATGTTTCCAAATATACCCGGTGGATTTAACCTATCAAGACTTCTCGGAGGTATTTCTAAATCTTTAAATGTTGCTAATCAAGTTATCCCTATTTATCAACAACTTAGCCCAATGGTGCAAAATGCTCGGAAAGCATTCGGTTCTTTAAAAGAGATGACTAATAGCAAAGTAAATAAACCCATTAATAATATGCCTAAAATGTCAGCTCCTAATAATATGAATCAAAAAAGAGCCATTATAAATAGCTCTAATAATCCATCTTTTTTCCAATAACTTTAGCAAGTCTTTTAAGTGATTTTTTAAGTTGTACCTTTTTTTTGAAGTTAGCA
>CANRMZ010000071.1 GCA_947631885.1 uncultured Bacilli bacterium | reverse complement strand
AAAGCATTGAAATTGGAGTTAGAGTTGAAGTTAGAAAACCAATTATGGAAGAAATAACAAATGTTATTTATGATCCAACTATCTTTATTAAAACTAAGACTTATTCTGATGAGATAAGAACTTTCTGTACTAATCCCGGGGGCTTTGTAGCCAAAGAAAATTATTATGGTTATATTTGTGTTAATGGTCATGCTTTAAAAGATGTTAAAAGTGAAAACACTAACTTTGCTTTTATATCTAAAGTTCATTTAACAGAGCCTGTTACAAATACAAGACTATATGGTGAATCCATTGCTAAAATAGCTAATGTTTTAGGAGATGGTAAACCTATTATTCAATCCCTTAAGGATTTAAAAAGTGGAAGAAGAAGTACTTGGAATAGAATTAATAAAGGCTTTATTGAGCCAACACTCAAAGATTGTGTCGCAGGTGATTTAGCTTTAGTACTTCCTCATAGAATTATTACTAATATTCTCGAAGGTTTAGAAACTCTTGATAAAATAATCCCTGGCATTAATAATGATGATACTCTTCTTTATGGTCCGGAGATAAAATTTTTCAGCAATGAAATAGAAACGGATAATAACTTTAGATTAAAAGATGATAATATTTACTTCATTGGTGATGGTGCCGGTAAGGCAGGTAACATTGTAGTAGCCGCAGCCACGGGACTTGTTAGTGCTAGAGATATTTTGAAAAGGCAATAATTATTGTCTTTTTTCTTGCATCAAAATAGTCACACAAAAAAATATTTCGCATAAGATATAACGGGCACCCTTTTAAGTGTCCATAATTATATTATTCTTTCTTTATATATTATGTTAGGAAAGGAGAATATATGAGAAAAAATATAATTATTATTGTGATGCTTATCTTGTCGTTATTAATTATGTCTATAGGTTATGCTACTTTTGCAACTGAACTTGACTTAATGGGTAATGTTGAAATAATTGGTGATTGGAATGTCGCAATTACTAAAATCGAGCCTACATTTGTAAGCGAGGGATGTAATGCTGGAATACCTACTTTTACCGATACTGAAGCCTCATTTGATGCTAAACTACTTAAACCTGGAGATCATATTACTTATGAAGTAACAATTGAAAATAATGGTACGATTAATGCTATACTAACGGATAGTTTATTTGAAACTGATTTATCAAATAGTGCAGCCGAAATATCTTATACATATACGGAGCCTTCCAAGATATTAAATGCCGGCGATTCTACTACTTTTACGGTAGATGTCCTATATAATGCTGATACAACAGAAGTACCTTTAATAAAAACTAAGAAAATAATTGGCTATTTTGAATATGATCAAAAGTAAGAAATTTGAGCTATTATTATTTAGCTATTTAATAGTCTCTATAATCCTTCCTATTTTCACTCTTTCCTTGTTTCAAAATTATTTAAATCCCCTTTTTTGTCTTTTGATTATTATTTATTTAGTTTGGCATTATTTTAGGCATAATTTACCAAGTTTAGAAAATTCTAAATATTCTCTTATTATTTCACTTTTATTTTTAAGTATTTATTTTTCCTTAGGCTTTATCTTTGGCTTTGGTAAGAATCCATATGATCAAGATATTGTTTCCTTTTTGAAAAACGCATTTGTTTATATCACTCCTATTATAGCTTTAGAACTTAGTAGAATATACTTAATAAACAAATATAAAAATAATAAAAAGGCTCTTATTTTAATAGCAATACTTATTACACTGATAGATATTAATTATGGTATCATCTTTAATGTATTAGATTCAAGAAAATATTTATTTAGATACCTAGTTACAAATGTATTACCCCTTATCGGAGAAAATATCTTATTTACATATTTAGTTTATAAGTATAATAGTACTCTTCCTTTAATAATGAAGCTGATTAACAAAGTAGCTATTTTATCTTTACCCATTCTTCCTAATCTTAACTCCTTTTTAACAGGCTCATTTAAATTAATTAAATTACTTTTGCTATATTTTATCTTTCAATATCACTATATTAAAAAAGAAAGCTTAAGAACATTTTTAACTTATCTAATAACTCTTTTTTTATCAACAACTTTAGTTTTATTTATGGCAGGTCTATTTAAGTATAAGCCTATTGCTATCGTAACAGGCAGTATGAATCCAACATTTAATCGAGGAGATTTTACTATCTATAAATCATTAAGTAATAAAGAATTAGAAAATCTTAATGAAGGAACCATAATAGTATTTAAAGTAAATAATAAATATATAGCTCACAGGATTGTTGAAAGAGTTAATAATAATGGTAATATATCCTATATAACCAAAGGTGATAGCAATAATGTTAATGATTCTATAGGGGTTAATATAAAGCAAATTAAAGGAGTATATGTTGCCAGAATTAAGTATCTTGGATATCCATCAATATGGTTAAATGAATATTTAAATAATTATACAAAAGGATGATTGCAAAAAATCATCCTTTTATTATGTTAAAGTTATGGAACAATATTTTCATAACTTTCTTTTATTTCAAGCACTTCACCTTTTAGTAGTATATTATCCGATTCAATATCGTATTGTCTATAATCATATTTAATTGGTCTTTGATAACCAGGTGTGAAGTTATGATTAGAATATCCTTTTTTATCAATATCATCAACGATATCTTTTAGATCATAATCACTTATATCATCAATCATGCCTCTTCCAGCACCATCGATTACATAAGGATAATGAGTACCATTACCTCTCTCTAAATCTTTAGCTCCCAAATACTTAATTTTAAATGTCGTTGGAGTGCCAAAATCATAAACCATTTCCATTGTATCATTATCGGTCAAACTAATATTACTTAATTTAGTTATCGTAGCATCAACATATAAGCTTTTATCATTGGTTTCATCTAATTCATTATGACAGTAATATATTATGTCTTTAGATTTTATATAATATAAATGATACGCTAGTGAATCAAAACTAGCAAGAATAGTATATGCTAGTTCTGCAACTGTCCTTAGATCAGTAATCTCAATTTTTCTCCATATTTTATCTTCTAACCCATTTATTCTAACTTCAAATGTTAAAACTTTTGCCATATTCAACCTCTATAAATATTTAAAATGCAAGCTAATATAATGTCTTTCAAACTATTTTATCAAATAATCTAGAAAATGTCTTTAGGAAAAAGACTCCTACAAACCCTTTAACAGAGTATGGTACTCCTACATATTTGGCATAAGCCAAAATTTATTATTTTGTTAAATTATCTATAAGTTCAAAAGCAAATTTATAAAATTTATTAAACTCTTCAACAATATAGTTAATAGATACCACATATGGAATCGGTTGATTAGAAAAATTATTATGTTTACTATATAAAGCAACAAAGCAATCTTCATTTTGTCCGACAGCAGGAAAATCTGAGTTTGCATATGAATGCTTATAAGAATTAGATAGATCATCTAATTTTACAAATAAATCTTTAAAATCATCAAAATCATGAAATTTGTCATTTTTTACATGTAAATAGTCGCCTATAGAAGATATGCAAATTTTATCGTTCGTTACTGCGCCTTTTATAACCGATATAGTAGCAATCACCTCATCTATAAAATGTTTTAAATCAAATGCTATATATTCATGAAGTTTATCTATTCTTTTAAAAAGATAACTATTATAAACTTGTATGTCTATATTTAATTCAGTTTCTTTTATCTTTTCCCATATTTGATGAGATTCAATTATATTTTGATTTACAATATCTAAATCTGTGATTAGTTTCTTAAACTTTATTTCTTCATTAATATATGGATCTTTATATGTATTAAATTTTGGCAATATATTACCATTAAAATTTTCTATTATCTCTTTTCCCGTATCAATTAATAAATATTTCTTTCTATATTCCTTACATTTATTTAAGTTTTCTTGATATTCAACAGCAATTTTTATAATTTCTTTATTCATAGATTTTTACCTTCCTAATTTTAGCGTAGTTTAGCCTAATTAAATATTATTAAAACTCTTCACCTAATAGAAAGTCAATTATTATTACGCTCAACCGTAATAACTTTTGATTTTTAAAAATTATTACGCCAATATTATAATGTACTAAAATTTAATAATCTGTTTTAAAGCATTAATTTTATAACTATTATTCATTAACTAACTTTATTAAGGAATTATTAATTTTTGACCTATGCTTAAAAGATCTGATTTTAAATTATTGGCATTTTTTAAAACGCTTACTGTAGTACCAAATCTTCCTGCTATAGAATATAAACTATCGCCTGCTACAACAGTATAAATATTATTAGCACTATTAGTAGGTATTTTTAGTACTTGGCCTATACTTAAATTATTTGTTGTTAAATTGTTTATATTTTTTAAAGTTTGAACATCAGTATTAAATCTATTAGCTATGGCATATAGAGTGTCCCCTGCTTTAACAACATATGTTTCTGAAGAAGATACACTAGGAATTCTTAAAACTTGGCCTATAGCTAAATTTGGTGTTGATAAATTGTTAATACTCATAAGATTAGCTACTGTTGTGCCAAATCTTCCTGCTATAGCATATAGAGTATCACCTTTTTGAACTATATAAGTGTCTGTATCTTTTACTGGAGAAGTTACAACAAGTTTTTGACCTATACTTAAATTGTTTGTTGATAAATTGTTTAGTTCTTTTAATTTATCTACTGTTGTATTAAACTTCTTAGCTATACTCCATAGAGAGTCACCTTTAACAACAATATAATAGTTATCTCCTTTAACAGAGTATGGTACCCCTATATATTCGGCAAGACCTTTGACAACTGCTTCTGCTAAAGTTTGCCAATCATTTTTTAATAAATTAACATCATCACCTGTGGAATCTGCAAAACCATATTCCACTATCACAGTCTCATTATTAGGAGTCTTCCTAAGTAAATAGTAATAATCTTTAGAAGGGTCACTAGGAAGTCTCTTTTGATAGAACTTACGAACATTTTGACCAGCATTCTCTAGTTCATTAGTAATTTTTCTAGCAAGAGTATCACTGTTTCTAAGAGCATATATTACTTCAGCGCCATCGCCACCTCGCACTACTTGGTATTATCAAGTAATTCTTCCATAAGATAAATAATTTATTTGTATGTTGTGTGCCCATTGGTCACACTAGCTTATTTTGACAGCTTCCGATATACATGTTATAATTCGGTTACTCAATAGAGAGGAGATATAATCTTTATGAATTATGACTTGTACTATTCAATGAAATACTTGTATGAGTTAGAAACTAGATATTATTTTGCTAAGAACTTAATAAAGGTTATGTATGGTTACATGAGTCCACAGCAATTGTTTTACTACAAAAGTAGAGATGAACTAATTAAACAAATTCTTTTTGAATATGTCTAAAGTAAGATAGGGTAAAATGAAAAAAATAGTAATTTAAAAGCACACTAGTTAGATTGAAAGTGTGCTTTTATTGTAGCTAATTTTAAGTTTTGGCCAAGTGGACCAAAAGATAAACAAATTATTTATTTCCGGACTAGTCCGGAAAATTAACCAGATTAGAGTGGAATACTATATTGTCTAATGTTAACTAATATTGCTATTATTATTTATTATTTGGTTAATTACTGTAATTTATATATGCTTCTATAATATCCTTCAGTTTATAATATCTATGATTTTTTAAATAAATTAGAATATACAACTACACTTGATTTATTTTAAATTTTGATTTTAGTATAATATTGATAGAGGAGGCAAAATGAAACTCAGAATTGGAGAAATATTTAGATTGTCAAATGATTTTAGTCTGGACAATCAAGAATATATCGATGGAACTAAAAACTTTATTTATTATACAAAATCTTGCAATCTAGATTCAACATTCAGATTCGAACGTGGAATACATAAGGCTAAAAAAATAAATGCTAAAGACGGCGACAGGGATCCAATTATAATTATTTCTAGTTCACCCCACAAATCAGGAACAGAAAACACTCCCTGGAAAGATAGATATGATCCAGACAATGGAACTGTAATCTATTATGGAGATTGTAAAAGTAATAACGTTAATCCATCAGAGGCAAGTGGCAATAAGGTATTGATGAAGGAATGGAAAAAACATAGTTCTAATGAAATTAGTGAAAGAGAAAAAGCTGTCCCAATAGTATTCTTTGAAAGAATCAAAATGGGATATTTACAATTTCATGGATTTGGTGTTTTAGAAAAAGTAAGTCTAGTAACTCAAAAAGGAGATAATTCTGAATTTACTAATTTTGAATTTGAATTTTGCATTTTAGACCTAAAGGAAGAAAATAATGAATTAGATTGGGAATGGATATCAGATAGATGTAATAAGCAACTAACCGCAAAAGAAACAAGTAGAAAAGCCCCCGAATCTTGGAAATATTGGCTAAAAAATGGTAATGATAAAATAGAAAAAGTAAGACGTCATGTATTAAAATCTAGAATTATCAATGAAAAAAGCCAAGAAACTCCACCTGGATCAATGGAAGAAAAAATATTAAAAGATATAGTAAAGCACTATGAAAGCAAGAAATTTCAATTCGAATTATTTGCTTTACAAATTACACAATTTTTC
>CANRMZ010000070.1 GCA_947631885.1 uncultured Bacilli bacterium | reverse complement strand
CCTATAATAGACAAATACCTGGGCATTTGATAAAATGATTTTGACAAAGAAGGGTTTTTATGAAACTAGAATATACTTTAATCCAAAAATCAAAAAGAAATTCGGCAAGACTTGGTAAGGTTAAATATGGTGATAAAGAATATCCAACTCCGATGTTTATGCCTGTAGGAACTAATGCTACAGTTAAGACATTATCGCCGGAAGAAGTTAAAGAAACAGGAACTGGCATATGTCTTGCCAATACTTATCATTTATGGCTTAAACCAGGAGAAGATGTTGTAAATAAAGCAGGAGGTCTTCATAAATTTATGAATTATGATGGACCTATTTTAACCGATTCGGGAGGCTTTCAAGTTTTTAGTTTAGCAAATGCCAAGGATATAACGGAAGAGGGCGTTAAATTTAAAAATTTTGAAAATGGAGACACTTTATTTTTAACTCCTGAAAAGAGTATTGAGATACAAAATAAACTAGATAGTGATATTGCTATGAGTTTTGATGAATGTCCACCTGCTAGCGCTAACCATGATTACATGCAAAAGAGTATCGAAAGAACGATAAGATGGGCAAAAAGAGGCAAAGACGTTCATAACAATCCTAACCAAATGTTATTTGGTATTGTTCAAGGTGGTTATTTTGAAGATTTAAGAAAATATAGTGCTGAAAAAACGGTTGAAATTGGCTTTGATGGCTATGCTATTGGGGGAGTTGCCAATGATCATGAATCTAAAGAGCATGTTTTTGAGGAATTTGCTTTTTCAACTAAATATCTTCCTGAAGATAAACTTCGCTATGCCATGGGCATAGGTGATCCTATTGATCTTATTGAAGGGGTTATAAGAGGAGTAGACCTATTTGATTGTGTGTCTCCGACCAGACTTGCAAGACATGGTCATGCTTATACAATGAAAGGTAAGATAAATCTTAAAAATAGTAAATATAAAGAAGATTTTACTCCGATTGAAGAAGATTGCGATTGCTATGCTTGTAAGCATTATACTAAAGCTTATATTAAACACTTAATATCTTGTGATGAAACTTTTGGTGCAAGACTTTTATCGATACATAATATAAGATTTTTACATAGACTTATGGCTAATATTCGTGATAATATTAAGACAGATACTTTAGAAGAATATCGTGATGAATTTGTCAAAGAATATTATGGTGGAAATTATGAAAGCAAATAATTTAATTAAAGTAAGCTTATTTATAACCTTTATTACCATCTTTTTAATTATATCTATTCCCACGGGTTATAAAGTAATAAAAGAAGGGCGTAGTAAAAGAGCTTTAGCTAATGAAAAGTTAATTGTAGAAAAGGCTGAAAAGTGCATTTATGAAAGTAAATGTACAACTAATACTATAACTTTAAAAATGCTATATGATTTAAATTATATTAAAGATAAAATAGTTAATCCGTATGATAAAACAATATATAGTGATGATAGTTATGTTGTAATAACAAAAGAGGGCTCTACTTTGTTTCTGAAGTAGAACCCTCTTTTTTATTTTTACCAATCGTTGAGGCCACAATAGTTATAATAAATAAAGCCAGATAGTAGAAAATCGATTTAAAGCCTAAACTATTATAGATTATTAAAGTAAGTAAGACGCTAATAATAATTAAGATAAGTCCTACGATAAGCCCTGCGACTATACCTTTTTTATCAGTGTGCTTACCAACAATAAAACCACATATACTATATAAAATTACATTAAATATTAAAATAATAAAGGAAGTAATAAAACTTTTAACTCCTATAAGATTTAATAAGCCCATTAAAAAGGAAATAAGTAATTCTAAAAGAATAAAAATACCTATTAATTTTCCATATTTTAAAACTATTTTTATATTAATCACCTAATTAAGATTATGTAATGATTAAAAAAATATGATTTTTACCATAATAATATTGGTGATATTATGGATTTATTTAGTGTGGTTATTAGAACTTTATTTTTCTATTTCTTTATTACAATTGCATATCGAATGATGGGCAAAAGGGAAGTAGGGCAACTAGGTATAATTGATTTAATCGTGTCTATTCTTATAGCCGAACTTGTTGCAATATCAATTGAAAAGACTAATGAACCAATGTATTTAGTTATTGTGCCTATATCAATATTAGTTATTTTAGAAATAGGTCTTGCTTATTTTTCTTTAAAAAATCGTAATGCCCGAAAGTTTTTTGAAGGTAAACCATCCCTTATCATAAGCCAGGGTAAAATTCATTATCATGAGATGATAAGGCAAAGATATTCTTTAGATGACTTGCTGATTGCCCTAAGACAAAAAGAGATTAAAGATATAGGAGATGTTGAATATGCTTTTTTAGAAACTAATGGTAAGTTATCTATATTTAAATATAATCCATTTAAAATTAAAACTAGTTATCCAATGCCACTTATAATTGATGGTAGTATTGAAAAAAATACTTTAAAACATATAAATAAAAACGAAGAGTGGCTTGAAAGAGTATTACAAAATAAAAAAATAAATTTAAAAGATATATTTTATGCATTTTATAAAAATAAAAAGATTTATATCATTAAAAAAAGTAGAGATTAATCTACTTCTTCAAAACGGTATACCTGATCAGCATTTGGATATTTGTCAGTATCAACTTTAGCAGCAAAGTTATCATAAGGTCTTATCCATATTTTGCCATCATGATTAGATTGATAAGCAACTAACTTAATAGGATTACCTTTTTCATCGACATTTTCGCTATCATATCCAATAAAAATAACTTTATATACATTACCTTTAAAATGCCTATACGTTTTTCCTGTATTAATTTCTCGCATAAAATCACCTTATTCATTATAACATTTACTACTTTAAAATACTATTTTTTTAGTGTATAATTACTATAGAAAGTAGGGTTGATAGATAATGGTAGCCTTATGTATTGGTCAAACCGCATATAATATTGTAGCAGTGAGTAGTGATTTTCCTGTAGAAAATACTAAGAATAAATTTGAGAAAGTTGAAGATTGTCCAGGTGGTCCTGCGGCAAATATGGCTTATCTTTTTGGCAAATATGGAGTGGATACATATATTGGCTCTGCCACAGGTGATGATTCATATGGTACGATTGTAAAAAAAGAACTCGAAAGAGTTGGCGTTCACACTGAGTATATGGAAACGGTTTTCGAAAAGAAGACGTCATCAGCATTTATCCTTATTGGTCAAAAAAATAACTCAAGAACTATTTACGATGTTACTACCGAACCTTTATTTTTAAAGAAAACGGAGTTCCAAATTAGTCCTGATATTATTGTATCAGATGGATATGATTATGGTGCTACTTTAGCAGGCTTTAATCGTTTTACTGATGCTATGACGATTCTCCATGCGGGAATGTATAATAGAGAAATAATGGAATTATGTAAATATACTAAATATATTGTTGCCTCTAAAGAATTTGCGGAAACAGTGAGTGGCACAAGAGTTAACTATGAAAATCCTCAAAGCTTAGTTACAATATATTCACAACTTGTTAATAAATTTCCTGGTAAAACTATTATCGTAACTTTAGAAGATAAAGGTGCTATGTACATGGACAATAATCAAATTAAGGTTATGCCAGGTTTAAATCTTAAAATTGTAGATTCTTCTGGAGCAGGAGATGTCTTCCTTGCCGCATTAGGATATGCTTTATTACAAGGTTATGATATGGAAAGATCTATAACCTTTGCTAACATTGCAGGAGGCCTTACAGTAACTAAGGTTGGTACTATTGGAGCTTGTCCTGAACTTAGTGATGTTATGCAATACTTTGTTCAAAAATATGGTACAAGTGATGTTAACCAAGGCGAGGCAAGTCAAACTGCTGAAGGGACTCCTACCGAAGCTGTAAGCCAAACGAATCCTGTCGCTGATTCATCTGCTCAAGCAACTGTTCAAGCAGAGTCTGCCACTCAAGTTCAGACAACTGCTGTTAATCCCCCAGTTACACCGATGAATCCTCAAGCCACACCAACTCAAGCTCCAGTTGACAATCAAAATGGATCTGTAAATCCACCATTATCATGATAGTTACTAGTAAAACGCCCATATTAGATTTGCATAATGAAATAAGTAGTATGGTTGAAGTAATTGTGGATAGGTTTATTAAAGATAACTATTTAATGAAAAAAGATGTAGTGCTAATAGTTCATGGCAAAAGTGGCCATATCGTTAGGGACGAAACACATCGTGTTTTAAAAAATAATAAATATGTTAAAAGTTTTAAATTAGACAACTGGAACTTAGGCCAAACAATAGTTGAAATTGATTTAGATAAGGACTGATTATTTCAGTCTTTTTCATAATTTGACAATTTATGATATAAGTGCTAAAATAATGGGCATTCATTAAGGGGGATAAATAAATGGCTCGTGATTATATTAAAGATTTTAAAAATCATTGTTTAACTTGTGAAAAATATGACATTTATTCGCGTGGAGATTCTACACAAAGAGGATATAGATGTAAAAGACACATGCGTCCTATGGCTATGGATGAACAATGTTCAAGTTATTCTTTAGATAAAATAAGAAGTAATTCTACAATTGAGGAAGCTGTAAATTGGCGTGTTAGAAAAGGCTATAGTCCATCGCCTGATAGAAGTCACTGGTATGTAACTACTGCTATATGTCACATATTAGGTTATTCTGATGATTGTGAATATATGAAAGCTTTTGATGAGGTTCAATCAACATATATGCGTGATACTGATGAAGGTAAAGATGATTTATTAAAATATGAAATATTTGGACCTGAGGTAGCTTGGAGACTTGAGGAAGATTACTGTAGTGAAGAAAACCATAGACTTGTTGAAAGACTTTGTAGAGAAATTCTTGAACCAGATTATCTAGTATTAATACTTGGTCTTATAAAAGCGGGTAATATGGAATGTGCTGTTCTTGCTTATAAACAAATGGTAGATATGCTTGCTCAAAGATATAATGTATATATGCCAGATTTACAATTTGATGCAGAAGATCGTGAAATGTTTGACAGTGGAGATTCACGAAAACGTATATGTTTTGACTGCCAAGAATGTCCATCACGTGCATAAATATGGGCTGCTATAAATATCTATAAAATGTCCAAAATTGACAAATATTAACATTTATGGTATAATTTAATTACATGGTGAGATAATATGAATAGACACAAATTTGACGAAAACAACAAATTATGCTATAATATGAGTAATTAAGGGGGTAAATAATTATGAAAGGTTATGTATTAGATTACGTTAATGAAAACGAGTTTAAGAAATTAGAAAGAGCTTTAAAAAAGTACAATATGATAGCATTCAAAAAATTAAATTTTGAATATTATCCTATGATAAGAAGCGGTAAATTCGTTGGTGAAGTGATTGCTCAAAATAAGAAAAATAAAACTACTTCTTATGAATTAAAGTTACCTAGTGATAAACTATTTACTCAAATTCATGGTGAAGTAAAATTAAGATATACTGTACACGAAAAAGAAGAAGTAGTTATGCTTGAAACTTTAACTCCAGAAGATATCTTATTAGAAGGCCATAGATCTGAATTAACAACTTATAAAGGAATTATGATATCTAAAGAAAATGCTTCTAAAGATATGTTTAAAATCGATTTATTAAATATGATGCAAGGAAAATAGGTTGAGGCCTATTTTTTATTGCAATTTTTTCATAACATCCATTGTTCTTAGATGATAATCATTTTTATCATAGAATTTTATGGCATTTGTATTATAGCCAAAAACACTTAAAATTACGGCTTTACAACCAATACTTTTAAAATATTCTTCCATTTTATTAAGAAGAGCTTTGCCTACGTGATTACCACGATATTCTTTTTTTACTACAAGTTCTGACACTCTTCCTCTTTTCGGAGCTTTAAATTGATAATTATCTGTATCTAAATTATTAATAAGTCCAATAATAACGCCAATTATTTCATTATTATCTTCTGCTAAAAAGATTTTCCCTTCATATCTATTATAGTCACTCATGGTTTTGGCAAAGTATTTTTCTTTAAAGTTTGGACCAACAATATTATAACCATCTTCATCAATGCTAGAAATATGTTCTTGAAGCTCTAACAATAAATTTTTAATATCTTCATCATATTTTTTGTCATAATCTATTATTTTCATAATTCAATCCTTGTTAATAATTTTTAATATCTATCAATGATTTATATATTTCTTTAATATATTCATCAGGAATTGTTAAATCTCTTAATATACTATAGGCTGTTTCAATATCCATTTCAAAGAAGCAATGTTGATTTTCTAACATTTTTTGAATTAATAATTGACTTTTTAATCTTGTTTCATCATTTTGATAATCATTTATTAATTTAAGATTCAATTCTTTTAATTTATCTATCATCTTTTATCTCCTACTGATAAGCCTGGTATTGCAGGACTTCCGGTTTCAATATAAGCAAATATTCCTTCGTTAAAATAATATTCTAAATCATCCTTGGATAACTCTTTAAGAGGTTCTCCAGGATTGTAAAAGAAATAACGATTAGCATTTCTATCTTCGCCAATGCCTAGAGTATTAATTGTAAAAATTGCTGAAGCCATAGCATC
>CANRMZ010000069.1 GCA_947631885.1 uncultured Bacilli bacterium | reverse complement strand
AAGATATTTTGGTAAAAGGACCGTAAAAAGGGTTCTTTTTTATTGCCTAGTATATTTTAAAAAAGTTATACTATTAAAGGAGGACAAAATGAAAATTATAGATATAAAAGCAAGAGAAATATTAGATAGTCGTAGCAATCCTACAGTTGAAGTGAAAATGACTGTTGAAAATGGGGTTGTATGCAAGGCATCTGTTCCTTCGGGAGCATCCACGGGATCTAAAGAGGCTTTAGAGCTTCGTGATGGCGGAAATAGATTTCATGGCAAAGGAGTTCTAAAAGCTGTAGCAAATGTTAATGAAGTTATTAAGCCAGCCCTTGTAGGCAAGGATTTAATGCTTGAAGAAATTGATAAAATAATGCTTGATTTAGATGGTACCCCAAATAAAGAAAAACTTGGAGCTAATGCTATACTAGGTGTATCTTTAGCTGCCCTTAGATGTGAAGCAAAACTGGCTGGTAAAGAGTTATATGAATATGTATCTGATGGAACGTATTTACTACCTATACCTCTTATTAATATAGTTAATGGTGGGGTACATGCAGACAATAACTTAGACATTCAAGAGTTTATGATTGTACCTTTATTAAAGGAAGAAAAAGAAAGGGTAAGAGCTGCATCAGAAATATTTATAACTCTTAAAAATATATTAAAGGAAAAAGGTTATGCTACTGGTGTTGGTGATGAAGGCGGTTTTGCACCAAATCTTGCTAATAACGAAGAAGGATTTAAACTTTTAGTTGAGGCTATAACTAAAGCTGGCTATGTACCAGGAGAAGATGTTAGCATAGCAATTGATGTTGCCGCTTCAGAACTATATAATAGTGATACTAAGAAATATACTTTGGATGGTAAAGAGTATACAACAGAAGAATTATTTAAATATTATTATGATTTAGTAGATAAATATCCTATTATCAGTATTGAAGATCCTTTTGATGAATATGACTTTGAAGGATTTAGTTTGATTACTGCTCAACTTGGCTCAAGAATTATGATTGTTGGTGATGATTTATTTGTAACCCAATCTAAATACTTACAAATGGGTATTGATAAAAAGGCGGCAAATGCTATTTTGCTTAAAGCAAATCAAGTAGGATCAGTTACTGAATTCTTAGATACTATAAAGCTAGCTAGAGAAAATGGCTTTAATATGATTATCTCGCATAGAAGTGGTGAAACTACGGATACCTTTATAGCTGATTTAGCAGCAGGTCTTAAAATTCCATATATTAAAACAGGTTCTGTATCAAGGGGAGAAAGAATTGTAAAATATAACCGTTTAATGGAAATTGAAGACGAAATAAGCGAGAAATAGGGACTTTAATAAACTAGCAATTTGCTAGTTTTTATTTTATAATGAAAGAGGTGATATTATGAAAATAATGGACGGCAATAAAGCCTGTAGTAATATAGCTTATCTTTTTAGTGAAGTATGTGCTATATATCCCATAACTCCATCTTCACCGATGGCAGAGAATATTGATGGACTTACTCATACCAATCTAAAAAATTTATATAATAGTAAACCTAAAGTAGTCGAGATGGAATCAGAAATGGGAGCTGCCGGAGCCTTACATGGTGCTTTATTGAGTGGCTCATTAGCTTCAACATTTACGGCAAGTCAAGGATTACTTCTTATGATCCCTAATATGTATAAAATTGCGGGTGAAATGCTTCCTGGAGTTATGCATGTAGCATCTCGCAGTTTAGCTACCCATGCTTTATCTATTTTTGGCGACCATCAAGATATTTATGCGGTAAGAAGTACGGGTTGGTGTATGCTTGCATCAACAAGTGTTGAAGATGCGCAAAATATGGCAGCAGTTGCTCATTTAAGTGCTATCAAAGGATCACTTCCTTTTGTTCACTTTTTTGATGGCTTTAGAACTAGTCATGAGCTTAATACAGTCGAGCCTTTAAAAGATACTGATTTACTTTCCTTAATAGATTATGATGCTCTAAGAAGATTTCATAATAGAGCTTTAAATGTTAATCATGAAGTGCAGTTTGGTACTAGTCAAACCGAAGATGTCTACTTTCAATGTATGGAAGCAAGAAATACCGCTTATAATTTAATGCCTGATATTGTTAATGAATATATGCAAAAGATTAATAAACTAACAGGTAAGGATTATAAACCATTTAATTATTATGGTTCAAATACTGCTACAAATGTTATCGTGGCTATGGGTAGTGTCTGTGATACCATAAAAGCCGTTATTGATGCATCTTCAAATAGTAATATTGGTCTTGTTGAAGTTCATTTATATAGACCATTTAGTAAAGAATATTTATTAAGCGTTTTACCAAGTACGGTAGAAAAGATTGCCGTTTTAGATCGAACAAAAGAAGCTGGTTCGATTGGCGAGCCTCTTTATCTTGATGTAGTAAGTTCTTTAAAAGGTAAAAATATTACTATAGTTGGTGGAAGATATGGCTTATCAAGTAAAGATACTAACCCGGCATGTATTAAAGCTGTGTATGATATGCTTGATGGCGAAGTAAAAGATAACTTTACGGTAGGTATTAATGATGATGTAACAAACTTGAGTTTAACTATTCCAGATTATAGTATCAAACTTGATGCCCAAGAATTTAAAATATATGGTTTTGGTTCAGATGGTATGATAAGTGCTTCAAAAGATTTACTTAATATAGCCTCAAATAGTTTAAATAAATTTGTTCAAGGTTATTTTGAATATGATTCTAAAAAAAGCGGTGGAGTAACGATATCGCATTTAAGAATGAGTGATCATAAAATTAATGCACCATATTATGTAGAAGCTCCTGAACTTATTGTTATAACTAAAGATGAGTATTTAAAAAAATTTGATATCTTATCTAAAGCAAGTAATAATTCATTTGTTTTAATTAATACTATTAGAAATGAAGAAGAGTTAAATAACTTTATTCCTATAGAAGTTAAAAAACAAATATTAGAAAAGAATCTTCAAGTATCTATTATCAATGGGGAAAAGATTGCTTATAAACATAATATTAAAGGTAAAATAGGTAAGATTATTGAAGTTAACATTTTAAAATTTTTAGGTATTAATAATGCTAAAGAATTAATAAATGATTCAATTAGAAAAGCTTTTGCTACTAAAGGAGAAGATATTGTTAATAACAATATTAATTCGATTGAAGAAGCTTATGAAGCAGCTGCTATGATAAATATTAATGACAGTGATAATGGCGTTCATTTACCTAATGGTACAACTTTATTTGAGAAAATGGATTTAAGAAAAGGTAATGAACTTTCGGTTAAAGATGTCTTGCCTATAGCTTCAGGAGCTTTTCCTTGGGCGACATCTAAACTTGAAAAGCGAAATATATCTACTTTAACACCTGAGTGGAATAAAGATACTTGTATCCAGTGTGGTATGTGTGCCTTTGTTTGTCCTCATGCAGTTGTCAGAAATTTTGCTATTAAAGATAAAACTAAAGGTAAACCATTTCTTGGAAATAATGAATATAATTTCTTTGTGGGAATTAGTAATAAAGATTGTACAGGCTGCGGTTTATGTACAGGTATATGCCCTACGCATAGTCTAGAGCTAAAAGAAAATGTTGAGCCTACTGATGAGCTATTTGATAGCTATGAAGATCCTGAAATAGTTAATAAATTTACGATTAAGGGAAGTAGCCTTGCTAAGCCAAGATTTGAATTTTCAGGAGCTTGTGCTGGTTGTGGTGAAACTCCTTATTTAAGATTATTAACTCAGCTTTATGGAGATGAAATAGTAATTGCTAATGCTACAGGATGTTCTAGTATCTATGGTGCATCATCTCCTTGTATGCCTTATTCACTTCCTTGGGCCAATTCTTTATTCGAAGATAATGCTGAATTTGCTTTTGGTATTCATACTTCATATAAAGAGAAAAAACAACAAATTATCAACACAATTAAAATAGCTTTGGACTCTGTTGAAGATGATGTTAAAGAAATGATGCAAAAATATTTAGATAACATGGATGATTATAAAATATCTAAAGAGTTTGCAAGCATAATTGAAACAAAAGAAAATATTCCTAACGAATTAAAAGCTTTAAAAGACTATATAACAAAAAGAGTAGTATGGGCTGTTGGTGGTGATGGCTGGGCTTATGATATTGGTTACAATGGTCTTGATCATATCCTTCATTCAGGCGAAAATGTTAAAATATTAGTTCTTGATACGGAGGTATATTCTAATACGGGTGGCCAAGCAAGTAAATCGACAAAAATGGGCGCTGTTGCCGAGTTTGCTGATAGTGGTAAAAAGACAAACAAGAAAGATTTATTTAGAATTGCCAGTGGTATTGAAGGCGTTTATGTAGCTTCCATATGTTTAGGAGCTAATATGATGCAAGCCATTAAAGCTTTTAAAGAAGCCCAAGAACATAATGGACCTGCGATTATAATTGCTTATAGTCCATGCATTGAACATGGCATAAAAAATGGTATGACTAATTCAATAAATGAAGAAAAGCTTGCTGTTGAATGTGGTTATAGTATCTTAATGAGATATGATGGAGAGTATCATATTGATTCTGTAGAACCTAATTTTGACAAATACGATGACTTCTTAAGTAA
The DNA here is from genome assembly GCA_947631885.1 of uncultured Bacilli bacterium. GTDB lineage: Bacteria > Bacillota_I > Bacilli_A > RF39 > UBA660 > UBA6448. The sequence goes on along the minus strand of CANRMZ010000069.1, from coordinate 2,152 downwards.
TGAAGTAAGATATAATGCTCTTAAAATTAAAAATCCTGAATATGCAAAAGAGCTTTTAGAAAAACAAAAAGAAAATGCTGTTAAAAGATACGAATATTATAAATCAATACAAAAAAAAGACTAACCTGATGGTTAGTTTTTTGGTAAAAAAATACGAGGCTATCACTTGCGTAATAGCCTCAAAGAATAAAAAGGGGTTGACTAGTGTGATACTAGCACCAAATCGCCTTCTTAAGTGATTTGGTATTTACTATATTAATGTAAGAGGGGTAAAAAGTCAATTGTATTTACATATTATTTACGAATAAAATTAAGATATATTTTAAATGGTATAAATGCTATAATTAAAAGGATGGAGGTTATATGGATATTACAGAACTTTCTGGTGTTGGGCCTAAGACAGCAAAACTATTAAATAAAGTAGATATTTATAATATAGAAGATTTATTAACTTATTATCCATATAAATATAATATCTTTTCTTTTTCAGATTTAATAGAAAGTGATGATCCCATAAGCGTATCTGTTATTATCGAATCTAATCCCGTAGTTTATTATATTAGAAAGAATTTTACTAAGCTTTCTTTTAGAGCTAGTAACTCAGGCATTACTTTTAATGTCGTAATATTTAATAGAGCTTTTTTAAAACAAAACTTAACGATTGGTAAGAATATTGTTTTAATTGGTAAATATGATAAAAAGAAAAATACTTTTACTGCTAGTGATATTAAGTTTAACATTAAAAATGGCGATATAGAGCCTATTTATCATTTAACTAGTGGACTTACCTCATCTTCCATTCATAAGTTTGTTAAATCGGCTCTAAATGCTCCTGTAGAGGACTTTCTACCTCAAAACATTATTGATGACTATCATTTCTTAACCAAAAAAGAAGCGATTAATAAAATCCATTTTCCGACAAGTGCTAGCGATATTAAAAACGCTAAGATAAGACTTATCTATGAAGAACTATTTGATTTTTCTTTTAAGATGAATTTTTTAAATAAACGAAATCAAGGTGGTAAAGGTTTACCACATTCTTTCAACAACGATGATATAGAGTTACTTATTAAGTCTTTACCATTTAAACTAACAGAAGATCAACAAAATTCTTTAAATGAAATATTAGATGATATGAAATCTGATAAAAGAATGAATAGAATCCTTTTAGGAGATGTAGGAAGTGGTAAAACTATTATATCAGCAATCAGTAGTTATGCAGCTTTTTTATCAGGCTATCAAACGGCATTAATGGCTCCTACAGAGATACTTGCGATTCAACATTATAATAGTATTAAAAAGATATTAGAGCCTTTTAAAGTAACCGTAGATGTTATTACAGGTTCTATGACTGCATCTGAGAAAAAAGCTTTGTATAAAAGACTGGCAAATCATGAAATAGATTTACTCATTGGTACTCATGCTATTTTAAATGATTCTACCATATTTGCTAAACTTGGCCTTGTTATAACTGATGAACAACATCGTTTTGGGGTTAATCAAAGAAATATTTTGCAAAATAAATCTCAAGCACCTGATGTGTTATATTTATCGGCAACTCCAATACCTAGAACCTATGCTTTAACAATCTATGGTGATTTAGATATATCAATGATTAAGTCAAAACCATTTGGTAGAAAACAAATAATAACTAAAGTTAAAAGTGAAAAAGAAATAAAGGATGTTCTTTTAGCTATGCTCGAAGAAATAAAACAAGGTCATCAAGTATATATAGTTTCACCTTTAGTAGAACAAAATGATGAACTTGATTTAAGAAGTGTTGATTATCTTAAAGAAAAAATCGATTTAGCATTTAATAATCAAATAAGAAGTGAAATTGTTCATGGTAAAATGAAACAAGCAAATAAAGATGCTATAATGAATGATTTTAAATTAAACAAGATTAAAATACTAATATCTACAACCGTTATTGAAGTAGGTATAGATGTTCCAAACGCTACAATGATAGTTATATTTAATGCCGAAAGATTTGGCTTAGCATCACTTCACCAACTTCGTGGTCGGGTAGGAAGATCAGACCTTCAAAGTTATTGTTATTTAATAAGTAATAGCGATAATGAAAGATTACATGTAATGGAAGAAAGTAACGATGGTTTTTATATATCGCAAAAAGATTTTGAAATGCGTGGCC
>CANRMZ010000068.1 GCA_947631885.1 uncultured Bacilli bacterium | reverse complement strand
CGGAACCTATACCTAAAGATGAAGATACAGAAAACAAAACGGGCTAAGCTCGTTTTTTTATGTTTTAATTTATTTACGTGTATTTATATAGTTACATTTTTATCATAGAAGATAATGATGTTTAACTATAAACACTTGGTTATATAACGGAGTATATGAATGAACTATTTTGGATTTTGATAATACTTTAGGGGTATTAAATCTTTTGATTTGATATAACTATAATGTAATCTGTCCAACCTTTTATCTCAAGTTCGATGTAAAAATTGATGATACTGCATATGGCAATAAAGGTGATGCATATAAGGTTATGTAAGAGATTAAAAACCTTGGTTAATGGCTATCATTTTTTAATTGATATCAAAGTAAGAACTATAGTATAATATAATAGAAATATAAAAAGGATGTCGAAATATGAAAGTTTTAAAAGTTATAGGAAAAGGTTTATCATTTGTAGGAGTATTTTTACTTGTTGTTATCGTTACTTTATACTCATCATTATTACTTATTTGCTATGGGCCATCTACTAAGGCTAGAAACTTATTTGTGACCACTTTTTTGGAAACTGGTGCTTTGAAGTTTATGGTTAAACTTGTTATGACAGATGCTAAAGTTCAAGAAGTTGTTGATAGTAATTCTCTTAAAGAGATGGATTCGGAAGTTGATACTGGTTTAATTAATGTTAATAGTGAAAACAAAGATATTGAAACGATTGAGATATCTGGTAGTAATTATAAGGCAACTTTATTAATTGTTCATGATCCTAACAAGATTAAAGTTGCTACAACTTATCCATTTGGTGAATACGGAAAAGATTTAGAGACTATTGTTAAAGAAAATGATGCTATTGGCGGAATTAATGGTGGTATATATGTTTCTACCGGTAACAAAGGCGGATACCCAATGGGACTTGTGGTTCAAGATGGTAAGATTGTTTGGAACGATAATGGGGTAGGATATCATTTAATTGGTTTTGATGAAAATAATATTTTAAGAATTATTGATATAAGTGGAAAGAGTAAAGCAGAAGTTGAAAAACTTGTTAGTGACGAAAAAATAAGAGATGCTGTTACTTTTCAAGAAGAAGCTTCAGATGCTAATAATCACTTTGTTAAGTTAATTATCAATGGTGAAAAAAGAGAATCTAATGGCTTAGGTAGTGGGGCAAACCCTCGAACTGCTATCGGTCAAAGAAAAGATGGAGCAGTACTACTACTTGTTACTGATGGTCGTGGTGCTAATGGCCATTTAGGAGCTACAGCTAATGATTTAATCGAAATAATGGATGAATATGGTGCTATAAATGCGGCCAATGTCGATGGCGGATCTTCTACTACCATGTATTATGATAATAAGTATTTACAAACATCTGTAACTTTATATTACTCAAATTCATCTTGGCGTTTACCTGAAGCATTCATTATAACTAAGTAGGTGCAATATGGGAAAAAGTAGAAATAAAAAATTATCAAATTATAAAAAAGCTTTAATTATATTTACTTTAATTCTTTTGATTATTGCTGTATATACGCTTATTTATGTTAGTTCAGTATTAAAGAATTATGAAAAAGGCGATGTATCTAGCTTTATGGCCTCTTTAGTCGATGAAATAACTGAAGATGCTAAAGATGGTGATATTTCTAAACATGTTAAGTTAAATAAGGTATCTAGTGAATATGAAAAGAAATCTAATTTAAAAGAAGGTTATAAAAGCTTATTTACAGATAGTAAAATAACTTATAAAAAAACCGAAGATAAACTAGTTTATGATATCTTTGCTGATGATAAAAAGATTATGACCGTTACTCTTAAAGATTTGGGCGAAAAGCATGCTTTAGGATTACTTGTTTATAATGAATATAAAGTTGATGATATCAAAACTTATGATGAAGATGGCTTATATACTGTAAATATTGAAGTTGCCGATAATTATGATTTATATATTAATGATATTAAGGTCGATAAAAAAGAAGCAAAAGAGACTAGTGAAATACCTGAATATCAAGAAGTGTATGATTTAGTAGATTTACCAAAATTTAATCATTATGAAGTTAAAGGCCTTACTTATGAACCTAAAATAGAAGTTAAAGATAAAGATGGTAATAAAGTCGAACTTACTAAAAATGGTGACAAATTATATGCTGCGAACTTTAAAAAGTTTGATACCTTAGAAAAAGCCGGTAATAATATTAAAGATAATTATGATCCAATTGATTTTGCTACCAAGTGGAGTAAATTCTTAACAATGGATTTAGTAGACGAGTATCCTTATGGTTTTGATATTTTATCAAGAAACTTAATCGAGGGAACAGACTTATATCAAAAAGGTTACAATTGGGCTACCCAAGTAGATATTACCTTTACCTCAATTCACTCTTTAAATAGTATGACTAATCAAAAAGTATCTAATATAACTATATACAATGAAAATGCTTTCTCTGCTGAAGTAGAAGTTGATAAAAATATGACTATTCAAGGAAGTCCGGTATTTGATAAAACTGATAAGTTCCATGAGTTAATGTATTTTGTTTATTATGATGGAGCTTATAGAGTTGTTAATATGACGACAATCACGGAGTAATAAAATGAAAGATATATTTATAATTGTTCCAACTCTTAATCCTAATGTAGAAATATTTTCTAAATTCTTAAAAGAGCTGCAAAAAGAATTTAAAAATATTTTGGTTTATGATGATGGCTGTCGTGATGAATATGATGCTTTTTTCAAAGATTTAGAAAAAGATAACATTACGGTTTTACATCACTATATTAATCTAGGTAAGGGTAGAGCTATGAAAGATGCTTTTAATTATCTTTTAGAAGAATATCCTAATCTTAAGGGAGTTGTAACCGCGGATAGTGATGGCCAACATAGTGTGAAAGATATTAAAAAAGTTGCGGAAGAAGTATTAAAAAATCCTGATAGCTTAATAATGGGGTGTCGTAACTTTAATAAAGAAAATGTTCCTGCTCGTAACCGGTTTGGCAATAAAACGACTCGCGGAGTTATGAAGGCTTTTATTGGGGTATCGGTAACTGATACGCAAACCGGACTTCGAGGACTTCCTAAGGAAGTAATGATGAAGTTTATGACAACTTCAGGTGATCGTTTTGAATATGAAACTAATCAATTAATTGATACCATTTCTAAAAATGTACCAATTAAAGAAGTGGAAATAGAAACGATATATGTAAATGGAAATACAGAAAGTCATTTCAATCCTTTAAAAGATTCCTTTGCTATCTATAAATTGTTTTTTAAATATATTTTATCTTCCGTATCATCATTTGTTATTGATATCCTTTTGTATGCTTTATTTATAAAGATATTACCTTGGCAAAGCGTTAATGTATTTAATTTAAGTTTATCGATAATTTTAGCTACTTTATTTTCAAGAATTTTATCCAGTATATATAATTTTACCATTAATGCTAAGATGGTATTTAAAAATAAAAATAAATCTTCTTTGATTAAATACTTTATTTTAGTTGTTATTCAAATGATAGTTTCGGCTTTATCGGTTGATCTTATAGCTCATGCCTTTTCTATTGCCGATAGTAAAACCGTACCAATTAAATTATTAGTAGATGCAATAATTTTTATAATTAACTTTATTATTCAAAGAGAGTTTATTTTTGTAGGGGAGAAAAAGAAATGAAAAATAAAAAATATATAATTGCCGCGATATTACTCGTTTTATTTACTTTGAATACGACTTTAGTAGTGCTTGATGTATATAAATCGGTAGACTTTGCCGTTCGCGATTTCTTAATGGGCTTTTACTGTGGTATGGCTGATAAGATCATGCAAATATTTACTTTTTTAGGTAGTACGACTTGGATTATTATTTTATCGCTTGTTATGTTTTTCTTCTTTTTACTTTATGAAAAGAAAAGCCATTTTGCTTTTGGAACAGCCATAGTAATCATGTCATCAACTATTTTAAATCAAGCAAGCAAATTTATTATAAGGAGACCAAGACCGCCTTATATGCCGATAGGACTTGAAAGCTCTTATTCTTATCCTTCGGGACATACAATGGCTAGTGCATCACTTTATGGCTTTATTATTTATTTAATTTGTAAATCGAATATTTCTAAAGGCTATAAAATATTTTTCTCTTCTTTGTTAGGAATATTAGTTCTTATGGTAATGGCTTCAAGAATATATTTGGGAGCTCATTATTTCTCTGATGTAGTAGGAGGACTCCTATTTAGTAGCTTACTTCTTGTATGTCTTTCGATTATCGAAGATAAAAAACACTTCCTATATGAAAAGGTTCCTGAAAAAAAGGAAAGAAAGGCAAAATAAAATCCTGATAAATTCAGGATTTTTTAGTGCATCACAGAACTAGCATATGGCTTTCTTTCATCGGTTTTATATAAAAGATAATCAATGCTCGTATTATAAAACTCTGCTAATTTAGATAATTTGTCAATAGGCATTAATCTCATGCCCGTTTCATACCTTGAATACTGAACTTGGCTAATTTTTAATACCTTAGCAACATCCACTTGTTTAAGACCTTTTTCTTCTCTTACTTCTTTTAATCTATCAATTCTTAACTTCATAATTATATTTTACATATAACCAAATAGTTATCAAGCAATCCCTTGTAAATTATCTTAATGCCATACATAAATAATCAAGGCGATTAAAGAAAAAAGTAATCCGACAGTATAAAACATTTTAATAATATCTGATTCGACAAAGCCCAATTCTTCAAAGTGGTGGTGAAGAGGGCTTTTTTTAAATATTTTTTTATTAAATAATTTAATGGATATTATTTGTATTAGTGAAGATAAGGTTTCAATAATATAGACAATACCTATTAATATTAGGGATAGTTCATTTTTAAGAATGATTGCTATAGATGCTAGGGTGGCTCCTAAAGAAAGAGAACCTAAATCTCCCATGAATATTTTCGCGGGATAAAAGTTATAAAAAAGAAAGCCAATAAGGGATCCAGCAATAATAAAGCAAAAAATAGCTATTTCTTGATATCCAACGATATAACTGCTATTCCAAGCTATAATGCCATAAGTCATAAAAGAAATGGCACAAAGCCCAGCGCATAAGCCATCAAGTCCATCGGTAATATTTACGGCGTTGGAAGTTCCGACTAAAAGAAAGAGAATGAAAAAGCCATATAAAAAGTGCAAATCAATTTGAAAAAAATGAAAGTCTATAATGGTATTATTTCCTACCAAGATAAAGAAGTAAAAGAAAATTAAGGCTAGAACTACTTGAAACGTGAATTTAGTTAAAATAGACAAACCTTTATTATTTTTAAATACTATCTTAATAAAGTCATCTAAACCACCTAAAATGGCATAAGAAATAAAGATTAAAATAATAATAAAGAAATTATAAGTTACCTCTAAATCTTTATTGATATATAAACATAATATAATAAACAGAGTACTTAAGACAAAGATTAGACCACCCATTGTTGGCGTTCCTTGTTTTTTGGCGTGCCTTTCATTAAGAGTTTTAGATACATTTTGTTTGATATTAAATTTTTTTAAAAGAAAGATAATAATGGCTCCACTTAAAATAGATATGATAAATCCTAAAATTAAGGCAATTATTGATTTAGTAAGTATTAACATATTATCTCCTTAGGAAAGCATTAACATAATAGTGCCATTTTCTTTAACATAAGTACCACCTCTTGGGGTTTGATAATAAATGGTATCACCTTCGCCAGAATAGGTAAGTTTAAAACCTTTTAGAATCTTTTTGGCTTCTTCTAAAGATTTGCCTATTACATCTGGTAAGACTACATATTTTTGATCTAACCATGTATATTCTCTAGGCATTCCTTCTTTAGATGGTTTTATATCATAAAGTTCAATAGCTGTCTTCATAATGTTTTTGGCAACAGGAGCAGAGGCAGTTCCACCATATTGCACGACATTATGGGGACCATCAATAGCTACGTAGACAACAAGCTCAGGATCATCAGCAGGTAAAAATCCCATGAAAGAAAGAATATAGCTACTGGCCGAATATGTACCATTAATTACTTTTTGAGCTGTTCCCGTTTTGCCCCCAATACGGTAGTTTTCAATATAAGCATTTTTGCCGGAACCATTGGCAACAACATTTTCTAAGGCATATCTTACTAAAGAAGAAGTATCTTCTGATATTACACTGCGAACTAAAGTAGGTTTAGTAACATCTAGAACAGTATTTGTATTAGTTTCAATTAAACTTTTGACAATATAAGGTTTATATAATTTACCACCATTAATCGCAGCTGATACAGCCGTAGTTTGTTGAATAGGTGTAACACTTATACCTTGACCAAAAGCCGTAGTAGCGGTTTCCACTAAACCCATGTTTTCTTCTTTAAATAAAATACCTGATGTTTCACCATTTAAATCAATCCCTGTTTTAGTACCAAACCCAAAGTTTCTGATATACTTCATTAACCTATCAGTTCCTAGTTTAAGACCTAAATTAACAAAGCCGGGGTTACAAGAATTTTCTACTACTTGAAGATACGTTTGCGTTCCGTGGCCTCCAGCTTTCCAACAATGAAGGGTAGCACCTTCGACAGTTATGGCTCCTGGATCAGTAAATGTATCATTAAATAAGTCGACTGTTTTTTCTTCAAGAGAAGCAGCTAAAGTAATTATTTTAAAAGTTGAACCGGGTTCATATGTTTTCCATATGGGAAGATTACGATTGATAACATCAATACTATATTTTTTATAATTATTAGAGTCAAAAGCTGGCCTTGAGCCCATAGCAAGAATCTCACCCGTTTTAGGATTTTGAACAACAATTAAAGCATTTTCCGGAGTATATTTACTC
>CANRMZ010000067.1 GCA_947631885.1 uncultured Bacilli bacterium | reverse complement strand
AGAATTACTTTTTAGTTCACAGTGCATCTCAAGTCCAATGCAAACACGATATTCCATTATTTTACCTCCTTTACAGTTTGACCTTTATATTCCATCGTAGATTCCAAACTATCAGCCATATTTAAGACATTAATATCATCTTTAAATTTACCTGTAATATTAACACCAATTGGCATATCATCAATAAAGCCACAAGGAATAGTAATGGATGGATAACCACCAAAGTTACCTATAGCTAAATGATTTTCCAAAATCATCTCATCTTTCGTAATAACATTTGAAGCCTTTTCAATAAGTGGTGCTTTATCACCAGAGCAAGGGAGTATTAAACCATCATATTTTGCAAATAACTCATTAAATTTATCGCAAATAAGTCTTCTTACTCTTTTAGCGTTCAAGAAATACTTTTCTTGATTTTCTTTTTGTAATACAAATGATCCAATAACAAATCTTCTTTTAATAAGTGGAGAAAAGCCTTTAGTACGATGATCTTTCATGGCATCCATAACACCTTTTCCTTCACCACGATGGCCGAAGATAATACCTGTTAAGTTAGAATCGTTGGAAGTAGCTTCAGCACATGTAATAGAGTCATAACTAGGTTTTATCGCATTAAGTAAGTTTATATCAATGCTTTCTTCATATACTTCCAAGCCTAAGCTCTTACATTTATTAATTACTCCTTCAAAATTATCAAGGACTTTAATAGTATTAGGATTAGTATATTTACTCTTATCACATATTTCTTTGATATAGAATAACTTCTTACCTTTTACATTACCATCAATGCCTTTATATAAAGATACATCATCCATATCTTTAATATTAGTCATATCCTTGTTATCGCTACCTTTCATAGCATCAATAACAATGGCCGCATCTTTAACACTGCGCGCAAAACAGCCAATATGATCAAGGCTTGAAGCAAAGGCAAAAAGACCATATCTGCTTACTAAACCATAGGAAGGTTTAAAACCAACCGTTCCTGTAAAAGCTGCAGGTTTACGAATTGAGTCTCCTGTGTCAGAGCCGATAGCAAAAGGCACAATACCTAAAGCTACAGATGCTGCACTACCAGATGATGAACCACCGGCTTGGCGAGTTAAATTCCAAGGATTATGAGTAGCTCCTGTATTACCTGTTGTACCAGTTCCACCCATAGCAAGTTCATCCATAACTGTTTTACCAATTAATACAGCACCATTTTTACATAGGTTTTGATAAGCTGTAGCATCATAAACGGGAACATAATCTTTTAAAGTATTAGAACAAGCCGTTGTTCTTATGCCTTTAGTAGATAAATTATCTTTTAAAGCATAAGGAATACCAGAGATAAGACTGTCTGTAACCGGAGCTTCTTTAGCATCCTTTAATACTAAGTTAAAAGCATTTACTTCCGTATTATATTTATCTATCTCTTCTAAAGCTTCATCAATTAATTTTTGCGAAGTAACTTCCCCGTTTACTAAGGCACTATGAATAGTTAATAAATCTTTATCTAAATATCTCATTAGCCTACCACCTTTGGAACTTCAACCATTCTATCGATTTGACCATCACAATTTCTTAAGATATCTTCAATAGGAAGTGATTCTTCAGCTTTATCTTCTCTTAAAGAAGATATTGTATAGTCCGTAGGAAAAGATTGAGGTTCTACTTTTTCAATACCAGGAATCTTATCAATTAGTTCCATATTTTCATTAATAACGTCGAATTCGCTTAATAAAGTGTTTATTTCTTCATCTGATAAACCAATTAGTAGTTTATCAGCGTAATCTATCATCATTTCTCTTGTAAACATTATTTATTATCCACCACCTTGATTCCTAAGTCTTTAAGTTGGTCTTCCGTAACTTCACTTGGAGCTTCACTCATTAAGCATGATGCACTTTGGGTTTTAGGAAATGCAATAACATCCTTAATATTATCAGTATCATTTAAGATCATAACTAAACGGTCAAGACCTAGAGCAAGACCTCCATGCGGAGGAGTACCATATTTTAAAGCCTCAACAAAGAAGCCAAATTTTTCTTTAATTTGTTCTTCGGTAAGTTCTAGAGCTTCAAACATCTTTCTTTGAACTTCTTGATTATGAATTCTTATAGATCCACCACCAGCTTCATAACCATTTAAAACAATATCATAAGCTTTAGAATATACATGAGCTTTATCCGTTAAAAGCTTATCAACATCTTCATCTTTAGGCATTGTAAATGGATGATGACAAGCCATATATCTTCCTTCCGTCTCAGACCATTCAAAAGCCGGAAAATCAGTTACCCATAGGAAATTAAATAAGCCATCTGGAATTAAATTTAAATTCTTAGCAACATTAATTCTTAAAGCTCCTAAAGAAGTATTAGCTACATTTAATTTATCCGCAATTATCAAAACTAAGTCATTATTTTCAAGACCAAGTACTTCTTTTAATTTATTTAGTCTTTCTTCTTCAACATTTTTAGCTATTGAACCGGTAAAGGCCCCATCTTCATATTTTAAGTAAGCAAGACCTTTAGCTCCAAATACTTTAACAGAATCTGTTAAACCATCAATATCCTTACGAGAGTATTTATCAGCATTATTCTTAACAACTATACATTTAACTACGCCTCCATCAGTAATAACACTATTAAACATATTCATCGAAGTTCCACGTAAAACTTCGGTTATATCATTAAGCTTCATCTCAAATCTAGTATCTGGTTTATCAGAGCCATAAAAGTTCATAGCATCATCATATTTCATTCTAGGGATTTCACCGATAGTAAGGCCTTTAACATCAAGCATAATCTTTCTTATTAAGCCCTCGACTGTATTCATGATATCTTCTTCATTAACAAAGCTCATTTCCATATCCACTTGCGTAAATTCTGGTTGTCTATCAGCTCTTAAATCTTCATCTCTAAAACACTTAGCTATTTGATAATATCTTTCAAAGCCTGCAACCATTAATAGTTGCTTAAATATTTGGGGGCTTTGTGGAAGGGCATAAAATGACCCTTTATTTACTCTTGATGGTACAATATAGTCTCTTGCTCCTTCTGGAGTACTCTTACATAAGATTGGGGTTTCAATTTCCGTAAAACCATTATCATCTAAATACTCTCTAATTGATTTCATTATCTTAGCTCTTGATTCAATAATACGATGATATTTATCTTTTCTAAGTTCTAGATAACGATATTTTAAAGTCGTATTTTCTAACGCTTTACCATCTTCATATAGATTATATGGAAGTTCTGCAGAACTAGATAATACTTCAAGATTTTTGGCAAGCATTTCTACTTCACCAGTAGCAAGATTAGGATTTGCTTCAGCCCTTTTTTGAATAGTGCCTGTTATTTTAAGACAATATTCACTTTTTAAATTTTCAGCTTCGGCAAAATCACTTTCCAAACTAGTTTTATTAAATACTACTTGAAGTAATCCCGTTCTATCACGAAGGTCAACAAAGATAACGCCACCCATATTACGCATTCTATTAACCCAACCATAAACGGTAAATTCTTTACCTACATCTGTTATACGAAAATCATTATTATTAAACTTCTTCATAATATCTCCTTAAAAATCACAATTACCTGGAGTTCTTGGATAAGGAATAACATCTCTTATATTATCTACTCCGGTAATATAAATAATAAGTCTTTCAAAGCCCATACCAAAACCTGAATGAACACAAGTACCATATTTTCTTAAATTTAGATACCAGTCAAAGTCTTCTTCCTTCATACCAAGTTCTCTAATTCTTTGTAAAAGCTTATCATAATCTTCTTCTCTTTGACTTCCGCCCATTAACTCTCCTGCTCCCGGTACTTCAAGGTCAACAGCAGCAACAGTTTTACCATCTGGGTTTTGTTTCATATAAAAGGCTTTAATATCTTTTGGCCAATTTTTAATAAACACAGGGCCATCAAAGAACTCGGTAATATATTTTTCATGTTCTCGAGCTATATCTTCACCATATTCAGGTTCAAACTCCCATTTAACTGGAGCATTTTTAAGAATAGTAATAACTTCTTCATGATCAATTCTTTTAAAGTTGCTATTAACTAGTTTAGTTAATTTATTAATTAAACCTTTTTCAACAAATTCATCAAAGAATCTCATTTCCTCAGGGCAATTATCTAAAACATACTTAACGACGTACTTAAGCATGCCTTCCATTATATCCATATCACCATCAAGGTCACAGAAAGCCATTTCAGGTTCAATCATCCAGAACTCGGAAGCATGAGTTTTAGTATTAGAGTTTTCTGCTCTAAAAGTTGGCCCGAAAGTATAAATTTTCTTGTAGTTCATAGCAAAGGTTTCACCTTCAAGTTGGCCCGTAACAGCAAGTCCTACTTGCTTACCAAAGAAATCTTTAGAATAATCTACTTTGCCTTCTTTTGCTACTCTTTCTAAATCTAAAGTCGTTACTTGGAACATTTGTCCTGCTCCTTCACCATCATTAGCTGTTATCAAAGGGGTATGAACATAGACAAAGTTTCTTTCTTGAAAGTATTTATGAATAGCATAAGCTGCTACACTTCTTACTCTAAATACGGCTCTAAAAAGATTAGTTCTTACTCTTAAGTAGCCTTGTTCTCTTAAAAATTCTCTTGTATGTCTTTTTGGTTGAATAGGATAATCTTCAGGGCAATCACCTAAAAGTTTTACTTCCCATGCTTTTATTTCATAATCTTCTTTGCCTTGGGATTTGACAAGTTCACCATGAACTTCTATAGCACAGCCTACTAAAAGCTTACTAATTTCTTCAAAATTACTAATACTTTTATCATATACTACTTGAATACCATTTTGTTCAGTTCCATCATTAAAAGCAATAAAGCCAAATTCCTTCTGAGGTCGATGATTTCTAATCCAGCCCTCAACTCTTACTTCTTTACCAACATATTCTTTAATATTTTTCTTTATATCTATTATATCCATTTTAATCTCCTATATTATTTATTTTCTTCCTGTGCCTCCAAATAGTGGCTCACTATCAAGAGGTAAAGAATAAAGTCGTATTAACATGCTTTCCGTAGCTCTTATAAAGTATTCCTGTAAAGGATACTTTTGCTTAATCATTTTTTTCACATTATCTAACATATCTTCAGCTGTACCATTAATTACAGCTTCAACAAAGAAGGTATTATCTTTTTCTCCGTTAATAGTAGCTAAACTCATAAGTTCAAAAGTTCTATAATAAACTAGATACATGAATTTATAATTAGTAACAGCATCTGTATCAATCTCTTTATAAAGCATCCACCATTTAACTAGCAAATTTCTTACTTCATCTACAGTAAATAGTTTTAATGAATCCATAAACTAGCCTACTTATAACAAACTTAACATATGATCAATAATTTCATCTTCTGCAACAGTTGTTTCTTCTTTAGTTATATTATCTTTAACATTAATCATGCCTTTAGCAAGCATATCACTATTTAGAATAATAAGTTGTTTAGCATTATGTCTATCAGCATCTTTAAACTGAGCTTTTAACCCTTTATTTAAATAATCTGTTTCACAAGTAATTCCATTTAATCTTAAATCTTGCATCAAGATATTAGCTTTCATCTTTTCTTCTTCATTAACTGCTAAGATATAAACATCTACATATTCATCTTGTAAGCCTTTTTCTTTAAGACAATTAATTATTCTTTCAATACCACAAGCAAAGCCTACACAAGGAACTTCAGGCCCATCCAGTTCAGATACTAAATGGTTATATCTTCCGCCACCGCCTAGAGCAAGTGAATCATCAAGCTTTAATTCATAAACCATATAATCATAATAATCTAGTCCTCTTACTAGAGTATTATCAATTTCATAATCAATATCTAAGTAATCTAAATATTCAAGGACCTTTTTAAATCTCTTTTCACTTTCTTCAGATTGATATTTTAAGATATCTGGTGCATTTTTCAAAATATCACTATCAGCATCAACTTTACAATCAAGAATTCGAAGAGGATTAATCTCAATTCTCTTTTGACAATCTTCACACAAATCATTTATATGAGGCATTAAATACTCTTTTAAAGCCTTTTTATAGTTTTCTCTATCTTCTATACCGCCAAGGTTATTAATATGCACTGTAACGTCTAATCCAAGCTCTCTTAATACGTTAACGCTAAAAGATATAATTTCTGCATCGATTAAAGGATCATCACTGCCTAAAGCTTCAAGACCAAATTGCGTAAATTCTCTATTTCTGCCTAGTCCTGGTCTTTCATAACGATACATAGTACCAATATAATATAACTTATTAATACCTGATGGGTCAGCATAAAGTTTATTTTCAATAAAGCTTCTTACAACTCCAGCAGTGCCTTCCGGTCTAAGCGTTAAAACTCTATTAGAACGATCAGTAAAATCATAAGTCTCTTTTTGAACTATATCAGAGCTTTCACCTACACCTCTTTTAAATAGTTCAGCATTTTCAAAAAGTGGTGTTCTAATAAATTTATAATCATATACAGCAGCATAAGCATCTACCACATCTTCAATATGTTTATAAATTCTAGCATCCTCCCCAAGTAAATCATAACATCCTTTTGGTTTAATTATCATAATATCCCTCCTATAAAAGAAAAAGACCTAGAACATGTAAGGGCGATGGATAAACCACCACGGTGCCACCTTACTTCTAGGTCTCATTTATTTATCGCTTAAATAGCGTTTCTATGTTAATGGAAGTCGTCAATTTCCCACAGAAAATATATAAATAATTTTAATATAAAAAGCTGTTTTAGTCAATAAAAATCAAGCATTTATATCCATATATTATATTAAGATTTACTTTCTATTTCTTTAACTATATCTATAGCAACATTAGTATATTTTGCAAT
>CANRMZ010000066.1 GCA_947631885.1 uncultured Bacilli bacterium | reverse complement strand
CACAACAATTACTGTTTAGGTCTACATATTTAGCTGCTTCTACCATCGATTCTAAATCTGAACCAAATATTTGTTGTGATATTGGCCTTTCTTTTTCATCCATAGCTAAAAGTTTAATAGTCTTGTCATTGCCAAACATTATCGCTTTATCAGATACCATTTCCCCCACGACCAAAGAAGCTCCGAATTCTTTGCATATCAAACGAAATGCCTTATCTGATATACCTGCCATGGGAGCGACAACAATCTTACCATCAATCTTTACATTACCAATATAAAAGCTCATAAAAATCCTTTCGCATAAAGATTATACTATAAAAAAAGAACTTTTGATATAAATAAAGTTCCTTTATTTATTAGCTTGTTTTTCTTTTAAAGCTTCTTCATATTCGTTTTTCGTAAGACCAGTGGCTTTTAATATTAAGTCAATACCGGTTCCTTCTTCATATAGATTTAAAGCTACTTCTACCTTTTCTTCGGCACGTCCTTGCTTTCGCCCTTTCTCTATTGCTAATCTCTCTGCTTCTTCTCTAAACGATAACTTGATTATCTCTTCTCTGGATATCCAAAAATTATCATCTTCCCAACTATTTATTGCATCTCTTATTTTTGACATAAGTCCTTCCCCCTTATACGCCTTATTTACTTCCTCTTTATCCTCACAGGCAAATACATATAATATATATTCTAAAGAGTTCTTTCCGTATTCTTTGATGACTTTATTGTATCCTTTTTCATATAGAAAATCAATATTGATATCATATATATTTATTAAATTATTTCTTACTTTATGTAAATTTTCTTCCATTATTCGTGACTTATATATAAATTTATTTTCTTTAAACATATCATAATTATTGATATTTATTTGATATACTTTTCGGATATTTTTATACTTATAACTCGCATTATGTTTAGTTTGTTCTAGTATAAGCTGACATATATAAGTTAAATTTTTATACTCAGTTTCATTACTTTCATTATAATTTATTTCAATATCTATTTTAGCTTCCGAGTTTTCTACCCCGACATCTATCCGACTATCCTTATAACTTTCCGTCGTATTTATTCTTATATCCATGTTCTGAAGGTTATAATTTTTTAGTTCATCACCCAAGGTCTTTTTTATTACTGCTAAAAGATATTCTTTATTTTTGAAAACTGACTTACGGCTCGATCTGTTAAATACTTCTTTTGGCATTTTTCTTTTACTGCAGTATTACTTTTTCGCATCTTGTTATTCCTTTCGCTAGTGTTTTTCGAAAAACTGGCTCTTATTATCTTCTTTATTTATTTTATTGCAAGAGCTAAAATTGTCATTTTGGGTCACAAAAAAACGACAAATGTCGTTCTGTTTTAATCAGCAATTTTAAATTATTAAAGTTCCTTCATCTAAATTCTTAATTAAAAAGGCATTGGCATCATCAGTATCTATATGCATGTAATAAACTCCATCTTCGCTTACTTTAATATAAGCATCCATTTCACCCGATTTATCACCTGCGACTTTAACTTTTACTTTTTGGCCATTTACTACCCCATATTTATGGGCATCATCTGGATTCATATGTATATGTCTTTGGGATATTATTGCGCACGCAAGTTCTAAGTCTGCTTTATCAGTTTTAACATGAATAATGCTAGCCCCATTTAAGTCACCACTTGCTCTAACCGGAAGATCGATATGAAGCTTTAAAGCATCATTATGTGATATTTCTACTTGGTCATATCCTCTTAATGGCCCTATTAATTTAACATTTTTAAATTCAAAGCTATCGGTATATATCGTAACTACCTTATCAGAAACATACATTCCTTTTTGACTTAAATCTTTTACTTTATTCATTGGCTCATCAAATAGTTTATTATATGTTTCTTCACTTAAATGAATATGTCTATTACTAACTTCAATTATGACTTTTGTTTCCATATTTTCTTCCTTTATATATCTATAATATCAATATCTAAAATATTATGCCCTCGATCATAGGTAACTTTAACTATATCGGCATCTTTATCAGCTTCACTGTAAATAACTTTATCATTAAACTCAACTATTAAATCATCATCAAGATTATATCCGGTTTGAGCATTTCTTATTAAATAGCCCAGTAATGCTCTTTTATGGGTATATACTGCTATCTTATTATCTTCAATGTCAAGAATTCTTTGAACAACTCTTTCCATCCGGCTTCCAACTTCTTCTAAAGATTCACCACCATTTAGCTTAATATTGAAATCATGATTTTGCATAAATTTAACCATCTTAAGGCTTTTACTTCCCAAGGTTCCTATCTTGCAATCATTTAAATCTTCATCAACAATTATTATTTTGTCTAAACGATTAGCTAAATATTTTGCGCTTGCTAAAGATGATGCATACATAGAAGAATAAATACTATTAACATCCATGAAATCATCTAGAACAGCAATATTTTTAGCTATGCCTTCGCCTTCGATAGAAAGGGGTCTTGTCATTTTCTTTTGCTCAATATCTTGGCGGTTATTATAGCTCAAATTATTCTCAAATAAATTGTTACATATAAAATAAACTTCCATTTTTGTACTCCTTCTACCCTAATAACATAATATCACATTAATAAGAATTTTTATATTATTAATTATGATTTTCATCATAACCAATTTCTTTTAAATCTACTTTATTAATAGAGTCAAATCTCTTCGTTATCTTTTCTGTTGTCGTATTTATCTCGTCAACTGAATTATTAACAGCCTTAATATTTTTAGCTAGTTTATCCCAACGATCTTTATAACGAGAGAACTCTATAGATAATTTATTTAATTCTTCATGAATTACTTTAGCATACTTATCTCTTTCAATATTCTTAATAATCATGGATATTGTTGAAAGAGTTGATATAAGAGTTGTTGGTCCTGTTATCCATACGTTATTATTATAAGCATATGTTATAAGTTCAGGATGATAGGCATTAATCTCCGCAAAAATAGCTTCCGCAGGCAAAAACATAATTGCCTCATCAGAAGTAACTCCTGGGATAATATACTTGCTACTAATATCATTAATATGTTTCTTAACATCTTGAACAAATAATTTCTCAGCCATTAATCTTTCTTCTTTAGTTTTACTTCGATCAGTCATTTTTTGATAGTTTTCTAAAGGAAATTTACTATCTATAGAAATAGTTCCAAGCGGAGTTGGAGCATATAACAAGGCATCAACAATATATCCATTATCAAAATGGTGTTGAGTTTCATATATTCCCGTAGCACTTGAACCAAAAGCATTATTCAAAATATATTCAAGATTAACTTCCCCAAAAGTACCTCTTGTTTTCTTATCGGTTAAAACATTTTGTAAAGTTACAATATCAGTTGATAATTCATCAATCTTCTTTTGCGCAGCATCAATTTTAGTAAGTCTTTCTAAAACATCCATAAAAGTCTTATTACTTTTCTCAAAGTTTTTATCAAGTCTTTCATTAACAGCATCATTTATATAAGTAAGTTTTCTTTCAATACTTTCAGAAAGCTTTTCAAAATCGCCATTTAAATCTCTTGAGAAAGAAAATTTAAAGTCTCCTATCTCTTTTGTTAAATCAATTTCTAGCTTACTCATTCTATCGGCAATATCATTATTGTGATTTTTCTTAAATATAAGTATTAAAAGAAGAATGATAACAATAACTAAAAGTCCAATTAAAATGTAATCAATCATGTTAATACCTACCTTTTCTAATTAATAGTATACTAGCATTTATTTTTTTAGAAAAGCTTTAGATAATAATTTTTTACTACATATCATATCCAGTTTACATTAATTTGGGCGATTACAATCCCTGACTCATGTCTTGCTATTATTGTTGGATATTGGTAATATCTCATATCTTCCCAATTAGCATCATACAACTGTTGCAAACTATTGATTCCAAAAAAATTCATAAAATATTGAGCCATTTCCATATCAATGTTTGAGGATGGAAGAGCTTGCTCTATGCCAACGTTAAATCCAGCATAAAAAGTGCCTATATAATCTTCTAATATAGCAGATAAATCTTCAAAATTATAGCTAAATATTTGTGCCACTTCCCAAGGACTAATACCTGTATCTATATAAAAATCTGCCACTATAGTGACTTTACCATACTGATCAATGCTAGAATCTTCTAGTTCTATATACATGCCTGCCCCATCCAATATATATTGCATTGCTGCAAAAGTCTCTTCTATAACTTGTGGTGCATAATCAAGATTTAAACACAATTGACTATCACAGGCAGGAGAAGTATCAACATTTTTTGTTAAAGTTGCTATAACTTTACCTGAATTATCAATAATTCGAGCTGATATGTTGTAGTTACTATTGCTTCTTAAATTACTAAATAAATACGTATATATTCCGTCTTTATATGTTGAATCATACCACGTTTTTACCTCTGAAGATCCACCAGAAGAACCTCCACTAGAGCTTCCACCGCTGCCACTTATGGCATTTATTTTATTTACAGCCCCTAACCCTAATTGAACTTTATATTTTGAACTATCAAAATTAGCAACTTCTACGTTTGCTTTTACTGAATTATAAGTAAGATCTGTGAAAGTTATGTTAGTAATAGTAGGTAGGGCTTCTTTGTCAAAAAAAATTGTGCATTTATCACTTTTATTTAAATTCAATGTTACTCCTTTTTCTAAATCATAAGATAGTGTTCCATTATTAATACAGTTACTTTTTTCCGAAAATTTATAACCATCTGTCGGCCAAGTTTCATTCGCCCACTCATGATAGCCTTCACCGGTTTCATTTTGAACTATTATAGCTAGTCTAGAAAAATTAGAATCAGTCTCTTTATCATCAAAAGTTATAAATATGCTTACTATTGCTAGTATAAGGATTAATATTGATATTGCTATTAGTGTCTTTTTCATATATTCTCCTTTGTAAATTGACAATCTGTAGTCACTTTTCTATTCTTCATTTTTCTCATTATCTCAAAGAAAAAAAATTTTTGCTTTAAAATCTTGTTTTTCTCTGTCAATTTACGTGAAGTTTATTATTACTCTTTTAGGGGATTCAATAAAGATAATCCGACCTTTTCTTTTTCAAGATTGATATCTATAACATAAACATCTACTATATCACCAACACTTACAACATCACTTGGATGTTTAATATATTTATCTGTCATCTTAGAAATATGTACTAATCCATCATTATGAAGGCCTATGTCTACAAAGGCTCCGAAGTCCACAACATTTCTTACGGTGCCTTGTAATTTCATATTAAGTTTCAAATCCTTAATATCTAGTACATCACTTTTGAGTATTGGTTTTGGCATATCATCTCTTGGGTCACGATTAGGTTTTTGTAAAGATTTAATAATATCCTCAGTAGTATAAGGATCACTACCTAATTCTTTAGCCACAGTATTAACATCTAGTTTTTCTAACTTTTCAAGTAACTCTTTAGTACCAATATCTTTAGTACTCATGCCTATTTTTTCTAATAGTTTTTCGGCAACCTGATAACTTTCAGGGTGGATATCAGTTCGATCTAAAGGATTAGATCCATCAAGAACCCGCATAAAGCCTATAGCTTGCTCAAAAGCTTTATCTGTTAAAAGCTTAGCTTTTTTCATTTCATCTCTTGAGTTAATTCTGCCCTTTTCTTCCCGGTAAGCTATTATTTTATCAATATTTTTCTTCGTTATACCTGATATATATTTAAGTAAAGAAAATGATGCTGTATTAACATTTACACCAACACTATTTACTGATTTACTAACTACGAAATCTAGAGTTTTAGAAAGCTCTTTGCCACTTACATCATGTTGATATAAACCAACACCTATACTTTCAGGCGTTATCTTAACCAGTTCAGAAAGTGGATCTTGTAATCTTCGACCAATGGAAACCGCACTTCGTTGTTCAACATGTAAATCAGGAAATTCCTCAATAGCTAGTTTTGAAGCACTATATACACTGGCCCCAGCTTCACTTACAATAATATATGATACTTTATGATCTAGTCTTTTTAAGACATCCGCAATAAACTTTTCACTTTCTCTTGAAGCAGTACCATTACCAATTGCGACAATATCAACTTCATACTTATTGATAATATCGATTACTTTAGCAGCAGCTTCTTCATATTTATTTACTGGTTCATGAGGATAAATAACATCAATATGTAAAAGCTTACCAACTGGACTTACAACTGCAAGCTTACAACCAGTTCTAAATGCCGGGTCAAATCCTAAAACGGTTTTATCTTTCATCGGTGGCGTCAAAAGTAAATTTTCTAAGTTTTTACCAAAGTTATCAATAGCTACTTCATCGGCTTTTTCGGTTAAATCTGCTCTAATCTCTCTTTCAACACTTGGGAAAATAAGTCTTTTATAACTATCTTCAATAGCATTTTCTACAAAGGAGCAAACAAAACTATCTTTATTCTTAATAACTTTTTCTTTTAAGATATCTAAAATTTCCTTATCATTAACATCTATTGATACAGTTATTACTTTTTCATTTTCAGCTCTATTAATAGCTAGTACTCTATGAGGTCTTATTTCTCTTACCTTTTCAGTATAGTCATAATACATCTCATAGGTTTTCTTTTCATCTACGGCATCTTTTTTCTTTTTACAAGTTATGCTACCATTTTTATAAAGATAGTTCCTGATAAGCTTACGATAATAAGCATTATCACTAATGTACTCTGCAATAATATAACCTGCTCCCTCAAGAGCATAAGCCGTATCTTTAACTTTTTCGCCTATAAATTTAGACGCCATACTCTCAAAGGAACCTGTTAAGGGGAAAGCCATAATCATCTTGGCAAGACCTTCAAGACCGGCAGCTATAGCTTCCGTAGCTTTAGTTTTCTTCTTTTCTTTATATGGCCTGTATATATCTTCTACTTCAACAAGTTTTTTACAAGCCATAATATTATTTTTTATCTCATCAGTAAGAAGACCCTTTTCATCAATTAATCTAATAACATCTTCTTTTCTTTTGAGTAAATTAAC
>CANRMZ010000065.1 GCA_947631885.1 uncultured Bacilli bacterium | reverse complement strand
GGATTATCTCCAATTAACTCAAGCTCGGGAGCAATACTATCATTTACCCTTACATATCTTATTAACTCTTCTTCATAATCTTTATATTTTAAAGTATATTTGACTTCGAATTCACCATATTTACTAGTATCTACCTGACTTAAATCCGTTTCAACATAACTAGATAAATCCGTACCATGTAAGTCGGCAATTACACCTTCATCAACATATTCTTCATTTAGTTCTATATTAGTTATCTCATCGCCCTTTAGCGCAAATTTTAATTTAGGCTTATTTAAAACCATAAGACCAATAACAAGCACGATAAGCAAAATGCCTACAATAAAAGTTAGTAAAGGAATAAATCTTTTTCTATCCATGATTATCTTGGATACCTCGCATCAACATAGTAAATAGGTCTATTTTCTTTAGCATATTGTTTTTCAAAATTGGTCATTACATTTTTGATTGGCATTTCTTCGTGATGTAAATCTAAACTAACTTTATTAAAAATATAAAAGTATGCTGAAAGTCTTTCAAGTGAATAAGTAAAGAATCCTTTATTATCGGTTTTTAGTATAATATGTTTCCTATCACCTGCAAAAATTCTGTCATAAAGTTTTAAATAACTCTCATGGGTAAATCTTTTCTTTTCATCTTCCTCTTTTGGCCAAGGATCGCAGAAAGTAAGATAAATAGTATCTATCTCTTTATCAAAGATATCTGCAATATTTCTAGCATCAGTATTAATTAATTTAATATTTTTAAGATTCATACTTCTAAGTAGAGTTACTGCATTAACCATTTGTGATTCATTTATTTCAAGGCCTATAAAATTAATATCTGGATTTTGTTTAGCCATATTAACAATCATATCGCCACGGCCCATGCCAAGTTCAAGATAAATTGGATTATTATTGCCAAATATCTCATGCCATCTGCCTTTATTTTTCATAGGACTTGTTTCTACATGAGGGCTTCTTGATACAATTCTTTCAGCGCCATTTTCAACATTATACTTCATCTTTACTACTCCTTACGTTAATTATATCACGTATATTATTAATTAGTAAATTAATGAAGTAGTAAAATAATTTTTAATATTTTATTTTATATTGTCTAATATAAGGCCTTTATAATATTTCCAAGCAAGAACATTTAAAGCTAAATTATCTATTAAGTCTTCAGATATTGTTTCATCTTCAACTGCGGTTTTAATATTTTGAAAAGATGTAGCATAATCCGTTGTTATAATTAAATTATTACCTGATATTAAAGCTTTAATTTCGATATTTTCCACATTCTCTAAAGCTTTCATGGCAATATCATCAGTCATAATAATACCGGTGAATCCTAAATCTTTTCTAAGCAAATTATGAACCGCTACTGATAAGGAAGCTGGGGCAGTATCATCTAAACTATTTACAATATTATGGCTTACAAGCACACTTTCAGCTCCAGCATCTATTCCTGCCTTAAAAGGTAAGATATATTTATTTTGGATTTCTTCAAGTTCTATATTATCAACAGGCTCTGAAGTGTGAGGATCATTGTAGGTCGCTTGAGTTGGAAAATGTTTTAAAGTATAAGATACTCCCAAATTTTTTGATGCTTCTATTACCGTTTTAGCATACTCACTTGTTAGTTTTTCATCATAGCCAAAAGCCCGAGAATTTATATAATCATCTTCATCTATCGAAACATCTACAACAGGAGCTAAATTTAAATTAAGGCCTAATGATGATAAAAGCTTACTTTTTTCTTTAGTATCTTCTTCTATTTTAGGAAAGCCACCCTCATCATATAACTCTTTTGATGATTTAAAGGGTTCATCTCTTAAGTTTTTATTGCTACTTACTCTTACTACTTCACCGCCTTCTTCATCAACGGCCATAAGTAAAGGAATCTTACTTTTCTTTTGTAAATCATCCATCATCTTTTTGACTTCCTCTTTAGTTTTACCTTCAAAATCTTTACTATAGAAAATAAAACCACTTAAATTATAATTGTTAAAATCTTTTTCTTCATCGTATCTTACTAAAAGAAGTTGTCCTATCTTTTCCTCTAAACTAAGTGAAGCTAGTTTCGTTTTAGCTAAAGAATAATACTGAGAAAAGATGCCCTTTTCATCATAATCTAGAAGTACTTCATTTTCATCGTCTTGTTTTTTTAAATCAATTACTTCAATGGTTTGATAAGTATTTAAATCATCTAGTAATCCTGTATATTTTATAACTAACATATCACCCATTTTAATATCATCTTCAGAGTATAATAGTTTATAAATATTATTGTCTTCACCCATTACGGTCAGATATTTATCTGAACTATTAAGAACCCTAGCATTTAAAGTTTTTTCTTCATCACTCTTATTTCGAAGTAAAACAGTACCTACAATAACAATTACGATAAAGCCCATGATAGCTAAATAAAACTCTATAGCATTTTTGCTCATATAATCACCATTTAATTATATGAAAAAAGAAGTGGATTATCACTTCTTATTATGAACATCAATTTGCATATAAGGAATAGATATCTTTTCTTTATCAAGTGTTAGTTTTATTCTTCTTAAAGTATTGCGCTTAGCTTCAAATCTTGACTCCAAAGGAACTATTAATCTTATCTTATATACTATTGCTGAGTCAGCAAAACGATTGATACCTAAATATAAAACATCTTTAACATTTTCTTTCTCTTTAGTTTCTTGAATTATTTTGTTAATGATCTTTTCTATTTTTAAAGTATCTTCTTCATAAGGTACTGGCACCTCTATATCGACAATATCCGAAATGTGTAAAGCCTTAAGAATATTACGATTACCAATAACTAAAACATTATCATTAGTAATATCTTTTATTTTGGTACACTTCAAATCAATTTCGAGAATATTACCTTGAATACCATCAACCTCGACAAAATCTCCTACCGAAAAATAATCATCTAGGATAATATTAAAGCCGGCGATAATATCTTTAAAAGCATCTTGTAAAGCAAGTCCTATAAGCGTAGCAATAATACCAAGCCCAGCGACCATAGAAGTAACATTTATTCCACATATTTGCAGTACAATTAAAGCAGTTAGGATAATAATAACATACTTAATAATACTTTTTAACAGTTTTAGATAAGTCGCATGCTTTTTAGATTTTAGCTTTTTATTTTTATTAATTTTATTTAATTGCTTATTAATAAATCCCCTTAAAAGTTCATAAACTATAAAGGCAAATAAAATAGTTATAACAATTAAAATAAGTTTATTTTGAAATACTAAATCTAAGGCTTCTTTAAATCTCTTCATTATTTTTACCTCACAATAACATTATACTATAAAAGTAATAAATCTAACAAAAAACATGAGCTAGTGTATGAATCGCTCATGTTTAAAAATGTTCATTTATGATTTTAGGTTTAATGGTACTTATTTTTTACTTATAACTATCATCTCCTTACATTATTCAGTTTAATATATGAATGTGAAATTTTTATAAAGGATATATGAAATTTATGTTATAAGTCTTCATTCATTAAATTTTCCCATATCTTTTCTTTTTCTTTAAGTAAATTATTGAGTCTTTCGATTTCTAGATTTATCTCACTAGCTTTTTGGTAATCCATATAAACTTCTTTTTCATATAAGCTTTTATTAAGATCTTTTAACTTTTCATTTATCACATCTATTTCTTTTAAAATAGATTTTATCTCTTTTTGCTTATCATTTGTGATAATAGTTTTATTTTCTTTTTGGACTTTTACATTTTTATTTTTAACCAGAACTTCTTTACTTTTACTATTTAGATAATCTTCATAGCCATAATCATAATATTTAACACCATTTTCATCAAAGACAATTAAGGCATCCGCGATTTGTTTAACAAAGTAACGATCATGACTAACAAATAATGCCGAACCTGGATACTCTCTTAAAGCATTTTCGAGTTTTTCTTTACCAACAATATCAAGGTGATTGGTAGGTTCATCTAAAAACATCAGATTAGGTCTTGCATAAAACGTTTCACATAAAAGAAGTCTTACTTTTTCGCCTCCGGAAAGAACACTTAAATCTTTATCTACTTCATTCGACTGAAATAAAAAGGTTCCTAAAGCTCGGCGAGCTTCCTCATTTAAATAATCCGGAAACTTATGAATAAATTCATTTAATACGGTGCCATTAGTAGCAAAGCTTAAGTTTTGATCAAAATAAGCAGTATGAACATTATATCCTAGAGTAATTTTTCCTTTTAAAGGAGGGATAATATTGCAAATCGTTTTAAGTAAAGTCGATTTACCTATCCCATTGGGCCCAATGATACCTATCTTTTTACCATAAGGTATTTCAAAAGATATTTTGCCTAAAGGCTTATCATAACCAAACTCTAAATCATCGATAGTTAAAACAATCTTGCCCGGTTTAGGAATATCGGTAAAATTAGTTTTAAAGCCTTTGGTATCGGCTTTCTTAGGCTTTTCAATAATTGTCATTCTCTCGATTTGTTTAAGCTTTGATAAAGCCATCTTAGCCTTAGTAGGTTTAAATCTAAATCTTTCATATAAATCTTTTAGTCTTTTTATTTCTTTTTGTTGGTATTCACAATCCTTTAATAATTTATCATATCTTTCTTTTTTAAGCTTAGTATACTTAGTATAATTACCTACATATTTAATTGTCTCACCATATTCTATTTCATAGACAATATCTACAACATTATCTAGAAACATTCTATCATGGCTTACCAAGATAAAAGCCTTTTTATAGCCTTTGAGATAATCTTCAAGCCATTCAATAGCCGAGATATCTAAGTGGTTTGTCGGTTCATCTAAAATAAGTAAATCAGGCTCAGATAAAAGTAATTTCATAAAAGAAATTTTCATCTTCTCGCCACCTGAGAAATCTCTTATTTTTTTATCTTTGTCACTACTTGCAAAACCAAACTTATTAATCATAAGTTCAATATTCTTTTTGTATGCATAGCCTCCCAAGGCATTAAAACGGTCTAATGCATTAGAGTAATCCATAATATTTTTATCACTCGAAAGGTCTTTTTCTAAAGCACTAATTTTATTTTCTAAAGCAATGATTTCCTTATAGGAAGAAGATATCTCATCATATAGAGTATAATCATCATTAATCTTTATTTGTTCTAAATAACCTATTTTAAAATTACCTATCTTAGTAATCTCAAAAGGCTCTTCTCTAACCCCTTCCGTAAATAAATCATTATCAATAATAGCTTTTAATAAAGTAGTCTTACCACTACCATTGCGGCCAACAATAGCAATATGATTATTATCATTAACTTCAAAATTAACACTTTCTAAAATAGTGTTACCATTTATCTCGACCATGCCATTTTGAATTCTTAATTTCATATTGTTTGTTTCCTTTGCCCTATTATTATAACATACTATTTTAGGCTTATAAAAACTCTTCATAAAGAAGAGCTTTAATTATTTATTTTTCTTAGAAGCAAGTTGTCTTACTTCATCTTGAAGTTTATTAAATCTAATTGTGTCATATATTATTACTATTGCAACTGCTATTAAATCAATAAGAATTATACCGCCAAGGCCTACTGAAGATGTACCCTTTTCAGGAGCTTTTTCCATTTCTTCAAATACATCATATCGATCTTCCGGATCTTTTTCATATTCTTCATTAATAGCTTCTAAAACAGCGTCACCATAAGCTTCTTCTGTAAAGCCAGGGAAAAATTTATCACCAATTACGATGAACGGAACACCAAGTTTTTCAAGATTAGGTACTTCCATAAATTCCGCAGTCTCATGTAAAAGTTCATTATTATTTGAATCTTTCCATGTTTCAAAAGAAACTACTTTAAATTTATCACCCTCATCTTCATATATCTTATTAAGATATTCTAAGAATCCTCGGCAAAAAGTACATCCTTGGCCACGGAATAAATAGATAATGACTTGTTTATCGTTTTCTTTGTATTCGTCAAAGGCTGGTTCAATTTCCTCAGCAGCAAGAATTTCCGCTAAATTTAAAGTATTATAATTTTCAATATTTATAGCTTTTGCACTAAGTGGTAAAACTAAACATAGTGTAGCAATAATTAATGTTATTATTCTTTTCATATTTCCTCCATTGCTAATTATATCATATATTGTCATTATTTGTCTAATTTATAGCTTTTCTTTCACCAAAAGTTCTTGAAATTTCTTACTATCTTTAGGATTACCCGCGGCTGCGAAATGGCCTCTACCACCAAAATAAGTAGCAATTTGGCAAACATCTACATTAGTTTTAGTTTGCCTATAAGAAACGGAATCACGATCATCAATGATTAAACCTACAGCATCTATATCCATTTTATTATCTTTCATAATAACACCATTAATATCATTACGATATTTATAAAGAATATGTGTGTATCCCACCCTATAAATTACATTATCAATATTTAAAACAACTATTTTAATATTATTAATATATCTTTCTATGGTATCATGTAAGTCTTGTTCAAAATCAGCAAAAATTTTTTCTTCATCTTGTGAGAATTTAAGTTCTTTATCATGCACGAGTTTGCCCTCTATAGTTTGCATATATTTTTCTATTCCTTGTGTTTCAAACAAAATATATGCAGCTTGCGAGGATTAATATTATTTTTCTCTTGCCACTCCCAAACGTCGTATAATCTTGTCCATTCTACAAAAGTATCTAAAAAACTTGTTTTATTAAGATAATGATTATCTATTAAATATTTATAAAAAATACTTGTTCCTGATTGTTTAATACCATTTTCTGAAACAATAATATTCACAAAATCGTATTTATCATTACCACTTGTTATTTCACTTTCATGATGATCTAATACTATCACTTTATCTTTTAATAACTTATCATTATTAATCTCATTTAAAAGAGGTTCTTTTATACAAAGATCTGTAACGATAATTAAATCATAGTTATATATACTTTTATCACTCATATATTTAGAAACATTTTCATTTATGGCAAATGATTTAGTAGGTACCATCTCATAATCTTTAAAAGCTATTTTTCCTAAAATAGCA
>CANRMZ010000064.1 GCA_947631885.1 uncultured Bacilli bacterium | reverse complement strand
AAGCATTAATATTGTCTGCAGTAATACCTTCGAGCACTGACGTTACACCTTTAGCAGTAACAGTAATTCCGCTTTGAGTGATAATATTTGGCTTTAATCCACTGCCAAGGTTTCGTGGCGTTATATCACTTATTGTTAATTCTTTTTGATCTTCATCGCCAAATGTCAGAGATACAGATATTGTAGATTCGGACATGTATCTAACATCCGATGATGGCTTAGATAAGTTAACCGTATAAGTCTTAGTGTTATCGCCACCTTCACCATCAACATTTATGGTAACAGGGATAGATTTTAAGTTAGAGACAACCTCTTCACTACCATAAACTGTTAAAGTGTATTCTTTACTATTTTTGTTATTAATTAGTATTGATGCTATAGACTTACCAGGAACTAAATTACCTTTTGTCTTAATTTCAATTGGTACTTGAGCTGAGTAACTATCAAGTTCAACAGTAGCGTCTAATGTGCCTGGAACTATTTCAATATTATTTAATAATTTACCTTGATTATCATAAGCTACTAACTTAACATTATTAATAACATAAGTTCCTGCAGAAGTTAAATCTGAGTCACTTAAGTCAACTAAAGCTTTGATTGATGCAATCTTATCAAGAGCACTTTCACTACCTTTTACAACAACTTCAGTTTTAGATAAAGATACTTTTTTAACACTTAATTTAGAATCTAGTTTATCTTGGTTAATTAATTCATATTTTACTGAAGCAATAGAGCTTACTTTATTTTTAATCATAACAGAAACATATGATGGATCTAATTTATAGTTCAAATTATCAATATTTTTTGAATAAGTAAAATATACTTTATATGCTGCATCAGATGCAGTGTATTCAGTTAAATCAAGAGTTACTTCATATTCTCCTAATTGTTTAGAAAGATAAATATCACTCTTTCTTCCTGTAATAGTAATATCAACTGTATCTGGTACGCCCTCAACTACATACGCTTCTTCATTATATTTTACTTTAACAGGCACATTTGTTATAACTTCAGCATTATTTTGAACTAAAGTAATAACTTTAGAATCTATCAAGAAGAATAAGCCTACAGCAAGAGCTAAAGATAAATAAATTAAAAAAGTAGGTCTATTTAAGATTTTATCTAAGAAATTGCCATTTTTTCTTAATAGATTTTGAATATTATAAACAACTCGGCTTATAGGAACTACAATACATCTATCAAGAAGTCTATATATGGCTCTAAAAAACTTACGCATCTTCTTCACCATCGCTTTCGTTTTCATCTGAAGCAAAGAATATTTCTGACTTAGGGCTTAATTCTTCAAGTAGCATTGTTCTCATTTCTTCATTAGATAAGTTGTAATGAAGTTCACTATCCATAGCTAAAGATAAGCGTCCCGTTTCTTCAGATACAACTATTGCTAAGGCATCACTTTCTTCTGCTATACCTAAAGCTGCTCTATGTCTTGTACCTAACCGTTTTGATAAGTTTTGGTTAACACTAGTCTTAAATACTGAACCAGCACAAGTTATACGATCTCCTTGGATAATAACACCACCATCATGTAATGGCGAATTAGGGAAGAAAATAGTTTCAAGTAAAGAATCATTTATATCAGCATATATCTTAGTAGAATTACCAATATATTCTTGCAGTGAAACCTCTCTTTCGATTACGATTAAGGCACCAATACGATTTTTCTTTAGCCAATCGCATGCCTTCATAATCTCGTTAACAACTTTTCTCTTTCATCAATAGTTAAAACTTTGTGTCTTCCTAATAATTGAGTTCTACCTAAAGACTCTAAAACACTTCTTATTTCTGGTTGGAAAATAACTATTAGTGCCAAAGGTCCCCATTCGACTACATATTCTAGTAATACTCCGACAGTATATAAATCTAGTAAATCACTTATTACCTTAATAATCAGAATGATAATTACACCTTTGACTATAAGGACCATTTTTATATTATTTTTTACATTCTTTAAAATGTAATAAAAGAATATCCATACAAAGCAAATATCTATTATTTTTGTAATGATATTCCACACTAATGATAAATTCATCGCATCCTCCTTAGCTTTTCTATTATATCAAAATCTAGTTAAAATAAAAAGACCGACCGGTCGTTTTTATTAAATAATTATTCGTTCATATTAAAATTCATTGCTCCGTTATCATCATTACCATTATCGTTAACTTCTTCAGTATCGGTTGTAAATTCGCTTTGAACAGGTGGTGTTGAAATCTCAGATTGAACGCTTGGAACGATTGTTTCCATGGCCGGAGCTGCAGTACTTACGCCTTGAACTTGAGCTTGAACAGGAGTTGTTGCAACGTTAGGCAAAATAGTTTCTGATATTTGGGCAGTTGTAGCTGCTGGTACAGCAAACTCATTTGTTGGTGTTTGATATGCATTATTCATGGCATAATTTTCTTGAGGCACTGGAGCTACATTATCGTATTGATTGTATTGATTATATTGTTGATATTGTGTGGTATTATCCACATTATAATAATTTTGATTATATACTTGGTTATTATTATAATAAGCATTTTGCATTTGAGCATTTTGATCATATTGAACATTGCTTACAATGGCATTTTGACCTAATACATTATTTAAACCTTGGGTAGATGTTTGTTCACCAACAATAGTAGATGAAAATCCCTTTTGTTTCTTACCCTTTTTAGCGCTTGGGTCTTTATGTTTAATATTAAGGGATACCTTTCCACCAAAGATTGGAGTGATATCTGCTCCTTTTCTGGTTTTTTTATCAACAATATAGCCAATAAAAGATAAAATCAAAAATATAGTTACTACTTGGAAAAATATATAGTTTTTAGCTATAGCCTCTAATATCGCACTAAAGAACCCCATACTAACTCACCGCCACTTTTCCCGTGGTAGGTAATATTTGAATAAAAGTATTACCATCGTTTACTTTTAATTCTGAGCCATCTTCTAAAGTATATTTTGTTTGGCTACTTCTTGTTTCCTTTGACCACTTAATAGTTATAGCTTTTCCTTCGCTTATATAATAGCCAGTACCATTACCTAAATTTTCTACTTTTATACGACCTTTTTCATCGCCAGCAATTTGATAGCAATTAACTTGATAAACAATAATATTCTTAGCTGTTACTTGTTTTTCAGTTTCATGGTCAATATTAGCTTGATTATTAAGATTTATTCTCTTATAGTTTTTATTTTCAGCATCATATTGATATGTTACTTGTGTATAATTTGAATAGGTTAAAACAACATTGGTAGCATCTGTATATGATTTTTCTTTTGAATAATCAACTGATTTATCAGAATAGCTTAATAAAGAATCTTTATCGGAAGTCATGCGATAACCCTTTTGTTCGGCAGCAGCCTTAAGATTATCCATATTAGTAAAACCAGTATGCTCGTATGCAAGCCCTGCAGGATACTCGCCAGGTGATAAACGATAAAAGCCTTGATCATACAGACCATTTAAATTATTTATACCTAATGTAGGAATATCTATTTGAGCTTGAGGAGACCATCCCCAGTGAACATAGATAGCATCATTTTCCATAGCATAGTCTAAATAATAATCTCTAGCACTTCTTATAGATCCTAATTTCCCAACATCAGCATCTTTAAAAACAGCCATTAAACGGGTAATGCCACCTTCAGCTAAAAGTTCATAAACAATATAAGCTTTTGATATACCTGATTGAACTAATCTTGCCTCATTAATATTATTTATCATAACAGCAAAAGGTCTTGAATTAGAATTTATATCAATAATGCTTACTTCTTCTTTTTCCTCTTCTTTTGGCTTACTTATTTGTTCTTGTTCTTTTGGTTTAACGTCCTTTTTATCATCTTTTGTTAAGAGTACTACTGCTACAATTATTATAGCAATTAAAAGCACTGCAGCAATACTACAGCCAATTATAATCTTTTGTTTTTTGCTTAGCCTTTTCATACTCTATCACCTTAACAATCATACCATTTAAATATAATTTTGTCTATCTACTTTCCTTGAATCTTTCTCTTTGATTGAAGCTCTCTTATCGTATATTTTCTTGCCCTTACATACTCCTACTAAAACTTTAGCATAGCCTTTTTTGATATATACTTTAATAGGTATTAAAGTAAGTCCATCAATAGCTACTTTATCTTTTAGTTTCTTAATTTCATTTTTATGAAGTAAAAGTTTTCTTTCTTGATATTCATCATGATTATAAAACTCTCCTACCTCATATTTAGCTATATACATATTAATAATAAATGCTTCATTATTTTTAATTCTTATATAACTATCTTTGATATCTACAGAGCCTTTTCTAATACTTTTTATTTCTGTTCCTGAAAGAACGATACCAGCTTCATATTCTTCTTCAATAAAGTAATTGAAATAAGCTTTTTTATTCTTTATCTCTATCATCTTGTTTATCTTTTACTAGTTCAAAGTCAATAGTTCTTGCTTCTTTGGAAGCTCCTGTAACTTTAACTTTAACCGTATCTCCAATCGTATATTTTATATTATTTTCACTTACAAGTGATAATATTTCAGGAACATAGTTATAAAAACCATCTAAAGTGGATATATGAACTAAACCTTCTACTAAGTTTGGTAGTTCTACAAACATACCAAAGTTGGTAACCCCTGTTATTATACCTTCATATTCTTCTCCAATATGATCAGTCATATATTCAGCCATTTTCATATCAAGTACTTCTCTTTCAGCTTCTTGAGCTTCAATTTCTCTTTCAGACGCGTTATCACAAGCAGTAGGCAAATAGCTTTCATAATATCTTATGGTTTCCATATCAAGTTTATGCTCAAATAAATATTTATGTAGTAAAGTGTGGACCATTAAATCTGGGAATCTTCTGATAGGAGAAGTAAAATGGGTATAGCATTTACTTGCAAGGCCAAAATGGCCAATGTTATTAGCACTGTATATAGCTTTTCTCATACTTCTTAAAAGCATATCACTAAGGATTTTATATTCTTTTTTATCCTCTAAAACCTTTAGGATATCTTGCATTGTAATCGGCGTAATATCTTTAGTATCAACAGAAATAGAATAGCCTAATACTTTTACTAAATTTAAAAATTCAGTAATCTTTTCTTCTTTAGGAGTGCCATGTACCCGATATACAAATGGCAAATCCATATTCTCAATATGGGTAGCTACTGTTTCATTAGCAATAACCATAAAATCTTCGATTAAGTTCTCACCTAAAGAAGTAACTCTTTTAACAATATCGATTGCTTTACCCGTTTCATCTTGAACTACTTTAGCTTCATCTAGTTCAAAGTTAATATAACCCTTAGCTATTTTAGCTTTTCTAAGTATTTGAGCTAGTTCTTCCATTAAGATAAGTTTATCTTTAAATGGTTCATAACCTTCAGGAACTTCATTATCAACAAGAATTTTATTAACATTCTTGTAAGTCATTTTCTTTTTACTATTAATTACCGATGGATATATATCATGCTCTATTACTTTTCCCCTGTTATCAATAAGCATTTCACATGTAATAGCTAGTCTATCTACCCCTTCATTTAAAGAGCATATACCATTAGAAAGCTCATGAGGAAGCATAGGCAAAACAGTATCCGCAAGATAAGAAGAAGTTCCTTTTTCATAAGCACTATCATATAAAGCGGTATTTTCTCTTACATAGTGAGATACATCGGCAATATGAACTCCTAAACGGTAGTTATCCCCCTCTTTATCAATAGAGATAGCATCATCAATATCTTTAGTATCATCACCATCAATAGTAAAGATAACTTTATCACGAAGATCGTGACGATCTTTTTTATCTTCTTCAGATACTTCCATAGGAAGATTATTAACTTCTGCTTTAACAGCATCAGAAACATCTAAATAAATACCATGATTTGCTGCGATAGCTAAAATATCAACTCCTGGGTCATTTTTATGGCCAATGATATTAATAACTTTTCCTAAATAATAATTAGTATCTAATTCTTTTATTATTTTAACAATTACTTTATGACCCTCAACACATCTGTCTAAAGTCTCTTTAGTAATTTCTACTCTAATGTCTTTTTTCTTATCATCAAGTTCAAAAGCAAGTTTATTATGTTTCTTAACTATTTCACCAACTAAAACAGAAATGTCTCTTTTTAAGATATTAACTACTATTCCTTCATCGTTATGGACATCTATTTCTACATAGTCACCATCAACAGCACCATTTAGATTTTCTCTAGCCACAAAAGTATCATAATCATATTTAGTATCAACAAAACCATTGCCTTTTTTATTAATATGAATTACTCCTGTGAGTAAGGAAGAACAATGTTCCATCAAAATAAATTTATCTTTTTTACTTTTATGAATATCTCCTGATGAAACAAGTTCCATTATTTCTTTTCTTAAAGCTTTATATTCTTCAACAGTAGTAAAGCCTAATAAGTCATTAATTTCTATTAAATCAAGCCCTTTTGTTTGATCTTTTAAAACTTCTAAAATTTTATCTTTCATTAACATTCACCCCAATGATCAAATTTTTGTACATTTTCACTATTTAATTCTCCACAAGATGTATTAGAGTATTTTGCCGTTTTCCTTCCGTTATTTAAAGTTACAACGATTGTATCACTTGCAACAAAATTACCACTTTTTTTATAAGGATTACGTTTATTATAATAATCACTATCAACTAAACCTGCTCTTACTAATTCTGATAAAGTAACATTACAAGTTCTAGATGTATCAAGATTACACGTACTTGTACTATATTCTAAATATATATTAGCATTTTTAAAAAGCTCTTTAAAATCTTCAGCATAATCAGCTTTTGAAGTACTATTTATAACATTAGTAACACCCACGCCCATAACAATTGACAAGGCTGCCACTATAGATAAAGTAACTAATAGTTCTATTAAAGTAAAACCACGATTATTTCTATCTTTCATAGTTTAATTATATAGCAGTATATCCTTTTTTTCAATTTAAAAAGCGACTTAATGTCGCTTCAGAGTGTAGACAAACCCCACATTTGAAAAAATGTAGGGTTTTCTTTTGAAAACAAATTTATAATTTTTGT
>CANRMZ010000063.1 GCA_947631885.1 uncultured Bacilli bacterium | reverse complement strand
TAGAAATATATCGTTTATTTTTGAAACCGATGATGGTGAAGTTACAGGAAGTAGTGAAGACTGGTTAAGTGAGGAATATCAAGATTATGAATTAGATGTTGAAAAAAGTGAGTGTAATGGTCAGAAAAATCCAAGTGAATTGAGTTGGGATAATAATATGCATTCTATATCATTAAATATTAATGGAAAAAACAATAAATGCATTTTGTATTTTTATTTGAATTCAAATAATCTAGGTACTTTAGGCAGTTTAATTAAAGATTTAATAAAAAATGGAAATGAAGTGGTTTCAGGAAAAGGATATCTTTATCTACATAATTCTTCACTTGCAAATGGAGCAAATGATAATGGCTATAGATATGCTGGAAATCAGCCAAATAATTATATATGCTTTGGTGCTGGTAGTGAAGGGTATAATGGTGGTTCAAGTGCTACTTGTCCTCTAACAAATAAATACCGAATAATAGGATTAGTGCCGGCAACTACATCAAATAATAAGCAAAAAGTATTAATAAAAATAATAAAGGCGGAGTATATTACCGCAGCTGAACTTGGCTCAAAATCTTACACAACAGCTCCTGTCGGAGATTATACTAGTCTTAAAAGAATAGAAGGATCTGCGACAAGTGTTCCTGGATTCTACTGGAGCAATGGTTCAAATAATACATGGAATAGCAGCAGTTTATATAATGCGTTAAATGATGATGCTTCAGGATATTTAAAATTTCTATATGGAGAAAACGAAACAAATAAACAAAAATGGCAAAATAAAATAGAAACAGTTAAATGGAATGTAGGCGGATGGAGTTCACACAAAGACACGCCTAATGCTATATATAAGGGTGAAATGACAAATGGTGGTTCGACAGGTGCAGGAACAACAGTAGATGCTAAGATTGGTCTTATGTATCTTCATGATTATGGTTTTTCCTCAATAAAAGTTAGTTGGACAAGCACCTTATATAATTATGATAATACAGGCAATAATAATAGAGAAAATAATTGGTTATTTAATGGCGTTAAAGAATGGACTATTTCGCGTATTTCGGGCCGTGGCGACAGCGCATTTTATGTCAGTAACTCTGGACTTGGGCACTTCGAATATACCTTCAACTATTCATTTGGTGTGCGCCCAGTCCTTTATCTCAAGTCTAATGTAAATATTAAGGAGAGTGCAGCTGATGGCTCAGTTTCCAAACCTTATCGAATTGAATTTTGAAAAGCTTATAGTATTTAATATACTTTTAATGTAAACAGACAAAAAAACAAGATTTTAAATACAAAATCTTGTTTTTTTTGAAATCAAATGATAATAAAAATGAAAAAGTCAATCATTTGTTAATCAACCTCAGTTTTATCTTTTTTAAAGTTAATTATGCTAAAATAATTAATGATAATAGGAGAGTATAAAATGAGAGAAGAATGGCAAGGATTTAACGAAGGATTATGGTGTAATGAAATAAATGTATCAGACTTTATTAAAAGAAATTATACCTCTTATAATGAAGATGAATCATTTTTAACAGGACCTACCGATAAAACTAAGAAAGTATGGAATAAATGTTCTGATTTATTAAAAGAAGAGCTTAAAAAAAGTGTATTAGACATTGATACTGATCATATGTCTGGTATTAATAATTTTGAACCAGGTTATATCTGCAAAGATGATGATGTAATAGTAGGACTTCAAACAGATAAACCGCTTAAAAGAATGATAAACCCTTATGGTGGTATAAGAATGGTTTATTCTTCTTTAAATGCATATAATTATAAATTAAATCCTGATGTAGATCATTATTTTAATGAATATCGTAAGACTCATAATCAAGGGGTATTTGATGTTTATACGGAAGAAATAAGAAAAGCAAGACATGAAGGTTTGTTAACGGGTCTTCCAGATGCTTATGGAAGAGGTCGTATAATTGGTGATTATCGTCGAGTAGTTTTATATGGTATTGACTTTTTGATGGAGCAAAAGAAAAAAGAGTGGGATGCTCCATGTGGTCGAATGAATAGTGGCTTGATTCGCGAAAGAGAAGAACTATCAGAGCAATATAGGGCTTTAGATAAAATGAAACAAATGGCTCAAAGTTACGGCTTTGACATCTCAAGACCTGCGACTAATGCTAAAGAAGCTATTCAATGGACTTATTTTGGTTATTTAGCGGCTGTTAAAGAAAATAATGGAGCAGCAATGAGTCTTGGTAGAGTAGATGCTTTCTTTGATATCTATATTGAAAGAGATTTAAGAAAAGGACTTATTACCGAAGAAGAAGCTCAAGAATTAATTGATGAGTTTGTTATTAAACTTCGTTTAGTAAGGCATTTAAGAACTCCTGAATATGATGAGTTATTCTCTGGCGATCCAACTTGGGTAACATGTTCTATTGGTGGTATCACTACCGAGGGAAATAGTATGGTTACCAAAACTTCTTATCGTATTTTAAATACGCTTACTAATTTAGATCCAGCACCTGAGCCTAATATGACGGTTTTATGGAGCAATGGATTACCTAGTGCATGGAAAAAATATTGTGCTAAAATGAGCATTAAAACTGATTCAATTCAATATGAAAGTGATGATTTAATGCGGCCAATCTATGGCGATGATTATGCTATAGCGTGTTGTGTATCTGCGATGAGACTAGGCAAAGATATGCAATTCTTTGGTGCTCGTTGTAATCTTGCTAAATCGCTTCTTTATTCTATCAATGGGGGAATTGATGAAATGACAGGTGATTTAGTTTTAGAAAATATTCCTAAGAATACCGATGAGTATTTAGATTATGATAAAGTAAAAGAAGGCTATTTTAAAGTACTTGAAAAAGTTGCTCAAATATATAGTGATGCCATGAATATTATTCATTATATGCATGATAAATATGCTTATGAAGCTGGGCAAATGGCTCTTCATGATACTAATGTTCATCGCTATATGGCCTATGGCGTCGCAGGGCTTTCGGTAGTTGCGGACTCTCTATCTGCAATAAAATATGCTAAAGTAAGACCGATAAGAAATGGAGAGGGTATTACTACTGATTTTGCAATCGAAGGTGATTTCCCTAAATATGGTAATGATGATGATCGAGTTGATGATATAGCTAAAGAAGTTTTAAATAAATTCTTTAGTGAACTTAAAAAATATTATTGCTATCGTAAAGCTGAACCTACCATGTCTGTCTTAACTATTACTTCAAATGTGGTATATGGGTCTAAAACAGGAGCTACTCCTGATGGAAGAAAAGCAGGTGAACCATTTGCCCCAGGAGCTAATCCAATGCATGGAAGAGATGAAAATGGTGCTATATCAAGTTTAAATAGTGTAGCTAAACTTGAATATGCTACTTGTTGTAAAGATGGTATATCAAATACTTTCTCAATTATTCCATCAGCTTTAGGCATGGATGAAGAAAATCAAAAAGAAAATTTAGTAGCATTACTTGATGGTTATTTTAAACAAGGAGCCCATCACTTAAATGTCAATGTTTTAAATAGAGAAACTCTAATTGATGCGATGAATAATCCTGATAAATATCCTTTGCTAACAATAAGAGTATCTGGTTATGCCGTAAGATTTAATCGTTTAACAAGAAAACAACAAGAAGAAGTAATATCTCGAACATTCCATGAGAAGATGTAATGATGGGAGCTGTAGATTCTATTGAAAGCTTTGGCCTTGTTGATGGCCCAGGCATTAGAACTGTTGTCTTTTTATCAGGTTGCATGCTTAGGTGTAAGTATTGTCATAATCCTGAGATGTGGGTAAAAGGTGAGGATAACTTTACTCCCGAAGATCTTGCTAAAAGAATATTAAAAAACAAAAACTATTTTGGGGATAAAGGAGGCGTTACTTTTTCCGGAGGAGAACCTTTATTACAAAGTAAGTTTGTTATTGAAGTTTGTAAGATATTAAAAAAAGAAAATATTCATATAGCACTAGATACCGCGGGTGTCGGATTTGGTGATTATAAAGATATTTTAGATATGGTTGATTTAGTTTTACTTGATGTTAAACATACGGATGCTCTTAATTATAAAGATCTAACTTCAGGTGATATTAATGAAACCCTTAAATTTATTGATGCATTAAATGAAAGCGGTAAAGAAGTTTGGATAAGACAAGTCATTGTCCCAGGATTACACGATAATAAAGATTACTTAATTAGTTTAAATAAGTTTATTAAAAATATTAAGAATGTAACAAGAATAGATTTTTTACCTTATCATAAATTAGGAATAGAAAAGTATGAAGCTTTAAAAATATATAATCCATATGAGAATATGCCAGCGATGGATAAAGATAAGTGCGATAAGCTTTATGAAGAATTTATGCAAATATATAAAAATGAAGATTATTAGAAGAGTCTAATAATTTTTATTTAAAATATATACGAACAAATATTTGCAATTTTTTGTTGACTTTTGAAAAATATTAAGTTACAATTAATTTGTCAGAGTTAAATAAGGAGACAAAATGAAAATTAACAAAGAAGTAAAAGACAAGGATAAAGCTTTAGAGCAAGTTCTTGCTGATATAAAAAAGCAGTTTGGTGAAGAATCAATAATGCGTCTAGGCTCTGAAGAGCATATGGAGATTGATACAACATCTTCAGGCAGTTTATCACTTGATATTGCTTTAGGTGTTGGTGGATATCCGAAAGGAAGAATAATTGAAATATTTGGCCCTGAGTCAAGTGGTAAAACAACTATTGCTTTACATGCGATAGCCTCTGTCCAACAAAACGGTGGAAGAGCGGCTTTCATCGATGCTGAGCATGCTTTAGATCCTGTATATGCTAGAAATCTTGGCGTTGATATTAATGAGTTATTATTATCACAACCAGATACTGGAGAACAAGCTTTAGAAATATGTGATGCTTTAGTTAAAAGTGAAGCAGTTGATTTAATAGTTATTGACTCGGTTGCAGCCCTAGTTCCTCAAGCAGAAATTGATGGGGAAATGGGTGATAGTCACGTAGGGCTTCAAGCAAGACTTATGTCCCAAGCTTTGAGAAAACTATCTGGCAATATGAATAAAACAAAAACCACAGCCATATTTATTAACCAACTTAGAGAAAAGGTTGGAATAATGTTTGGTAATCCAGAAACTACTCCTGGAGGAAGAGCTTTAAAAGTCTAGTCATCTATTCGTTTGGATGTTAGAAAAGGTGAACAAATTAAAGTGGCCGATCAAATAAGTGGTAATAAAACCAATATAAAAGTTGTAAAAAATAAAGTTGCACCACCATTTAAAACGGCAACTGTTGATATTCTATATGGTGAAGGAATTTCTCGGGAAGGTGAAATTGTTGATCTAGCCGCTGATATTGATATATTAGAAAAAAGTGGTGCATGGTATGCCTACAATGGTGAGAAAATTGGCCAAGGTAAGGAAAATGTTCGTTTACTATTAAAACAAAATCCTGACTTAGCTGATGAACTTGAAAATAAAATTAGAGAACATTATGGCTTTAAGCCAAATAAAGTAAAAGATAAAAGTAAAAAAGAAACCGCTAATGAATAAATTAGCTTGACAACCATATATTAGTGTTATAAAATATGGTTGTTGTTTAAAGGAAAGCGATGTATATCCACCTGATTGATAAATGAGTCAATAGGTAAAAGGCCGAGTAATTATTATCTTAGAGCTTTTAGGTGGATATTATATATCCACCTTTTAAATTGTATGGAGGCGATTAAGTATAGCAAAGAATGATGAGCTACCAATTAATAATCAGATAAAGGTTCAAGAACTAATGGTTATTGGTCCTAATGGTGAAAAATTAGGAATGAAAAATCTAAATGATGCATTAACACTTGCTAGTTATGCAGGTCTTGATTTAGTTTTAATGAGTGGTACTGCAATACCTGCAGTAGCTAAAGTAATGGATTATAATAAGTACCGTTATGAAAAGCAAAAGAAACTAAAAGAGCAACAAAAAAAGCAAAGAGAAACTAGCAAAGAAATTAAAGAATATCGTTTATCAGTTACGATAGATGTCGGTGACTTTGAAACCCGTCGTAGAAATGCTGAAAGCTATCTAGTTAAAGGACATAAGATTAAAGCATTTATTCGTTTTAAGGGAAGACAAATAGCCCATCCAGAGTTAGGAATCGATGTTCTGATGCGTTTTGCCGATTCATTATCTGAGGTAGCAGATATCGAGACTAAGCCAACAATTGATGGCCGTCAAGTATACATGATGTTATCGCCCAAAAAAACAGAAAGGAAGTAATAAATATGGGAAAATCTAAACAAAAAACACATAAGGCATCAAGTAAAGTATTAAACAAAAAGAAAAATGGAACATTAACTTATAAAAAAGGTAATGGAAATCATAAAACTGCAAAAGATAGTGCTAAAGCAGTTAGACAAAGAAGAAATAAGGGGACTTTAGCAAAGGGTGAAAGCAAGAGACTTTCACAAGTTATATAGGGGGAGTAAACTATGACAAGAGTTAAAGGCGGAACTGTTTCTAAAAACAGAAGAAGAAAAGTTTTAAAAGAAGCTAAAGGTTATTTTGGTAGTAAGCATAGATTATATAAGACTGCTCAAGAACAATTATTCCACAGTGGTGCTTATGCTTATCGTGACCGTAAACAAAATAAAAGAAACTTTAGAAAATTATGGATTACAAGAATTAATGCAGCTTGCCGTTTAAATGATATTAGTTATTCTAAATTCATAAATGGTCTTGCTAAATCTGGCATCGAAATTAACCGTAAGATGTTATCAGAACTTGCAATCGATGATCCTAAAGCATTTGCAGCTTTAGTAGAAACTGCTAAAAAGGCACCTGCAGAAGCTCCTAAAAAAGAAATTACAACAAGCAAAAAAGAAGCTATAAAGATTGAAGCTCCTAAAGTTCTAGCTAAGAAAGAAGCAAAAGCAGAAGAGCCTAAAAAAGAAATTGCAAAACCTGCTGCTAAAAAAGAAGATTTATCTTCAAAGACTTTAGCAGAACTTAAAGCTTTAGCTAAAGACAAAAACATCAAAGGTTATTCAACAATGAAAAAAGAAGAATTACTAGCAGCTTTAAAATAATTATACTTCACGTAAATTGACATAGGAAAGCAAGATTTCAACAAGAAAATCTTGTTTTTTTTTTTTTTTTTTTT
>CANRMZ010000062.1 GCA_947631885.1 uncultured Bacilli bacterium | reverse complement strand
CTCGCAATTTAATTATAATACTTTTTTTCAAAAATAAAAAGACTGTCTTCAAATTTTTACTTTGTCAACAGTCTGAGATAGATTACTATAAGAAATCTACCTTTTATATTGCTTACTTATTATTTAGTTTTTTTATTATTTTTATTAGGGATTAACTTAACTTTAACGCCTTTATATCTAGCGTATTTTTTCTTTACTCCCTCGGGTAAGTTTTTCTT
Source organism: uncultured Bacilli bacterium (assembly GCA_947631885.1). Classification (GTDB taxonomy): domain Bacteria; phylum Bacillota_I; class Bacilli_A; order RF39; family UBA660; genus UBA6448. The sequence continues at coordinate 7,109 of CANRMZ010000062.1, read as the reverse complement.
TAATACTTTCATCTCTTCACTCCTTGCACAGGTATTATAACATAAATAATTAAATGTTGATAGCCTTTTTCATTAAATAATATGCAATAAAAAAGATGCTTATTTCATAATTGCATCTCATTTATTATAAGTAGCTTTTTAATGTTTCAACATTTTTTTCTTGCATCGTTACATAGTCACTAACAATAGATTCTACTTCTTTATTAATCTTCTTTTTATTTAAAATCTTTCTTCCTTCGATAATACCCATATTAACACCTTGAAGTAAGATTTCCGCAATTTTAGAGTTGCTTGTATCATCCATTGTTTTCATCTCGATGCCTGACCAAGTCATAACTTTATTCATTACACCCGTACTATGAGGTTCGCCTTCATTATAATTAGGATAAATAGCATCTACTTTTTTAGCTATGTCTTCATATTCATGTAACTGTTTATTAAGGACATCTTTTAATTTTTTATCTTCAACTTTATCTAAAATCATTTTCACAGCATCGATGCCCATGGTAGCTCCCTTATGAACTTCATCTAAAGCATTGATATTTTCTTGTTCCATTTTATTTTCACCTAATAATAGGTTGTTACAATCTTAGATAATTATACTTTAAATTTCTTTTTTATAGCATGATTCAATATAAGCAAATAAAGCAGCATCTAAACTAAAGTCTCTTGCAAATACTTTGTCAATAACATTATATGCATTAAGGGCTTCGAATTCAGCATTCTGATCACCTACGAAAATAGCTTTTCCCCCATTTTGATGAACAAAAGTAAAAGCATCTTTATCAGTTAGACCATCACCAATATAAATAACATCACTATAAGAAACATTTTCTTTAGCACATATTTGTTTTATACAAGTAACTTTATCTTCATCTGTTAAGATTTTATCTATTTTACCATCATTATCATCATCTTTAAATTCTGTACCCTCAACCCCATCAAGATATTTGGCAACAGATGTTTTTAATACATAATCTTTATATCCTGAAGTAATTACATATTGTTTAATACCCATTATTCTTAAAGCCGGAATGAATTCCATTACACCTTTACTATATGTAACATTATCTGCTCCTAAAGAAATAACATCTTTATTAAATTTAAATCCATTTTCCATTAAAACATTTTTAAAGACGTCATAGTAAGCTTCATATATGCTTAAATTCATCTTTTGCGTAATTTCTAATACTCGGTTATAAAAAGCTTCATAATCCATATTACATTTAGTAATAATTTCATATTGCGGAATAGGATATGGAGTAAGGGTTCCATCAAAATCATAAAATACTATCATACTACCACCTATATTAATTATAGAAAAAGCCCAAACAAAAAGCAATTTTATATTTCAAAAATTGCCTTATATTTAATTTGCTATAGGATAAGCTAAAGCTCTAGAAGAATCATCAATAGAAAGCCTAAACTCTTGAGCTAGTATCAGTGGTAGTTGTCTATTTGAAATAGCACTATCCATTTTTTCCACAACTCTTTGTAAAAGTTCTGAATCAGCTTTCTCTATATCAATACCCTCAAATGCTAAAGTAACATATTCATTAAATGATTTAATACCCACATCTAGTTCATTTCTTGCCAAATCAAAATATAATTGTGAATATGGTTGTTCCAATAACTCAACTATTTGCTCTTCAGAGGCTAAATCTTCTTCTAATAAAGTAACTATTTTCATTATTAAATCTTTATAATAATATGTACCAACTTCGGCCATAGGAAAGCCTAGTCTTTCAAGCAAATCTAGCACTTTCATATGCCTTTGCGTTTCACTCATAACAATTGGACCTTTGCCACTTTTATAATTAGCATATAGATTTCTTTCGGAAATTATGTATGGTGAAAAATTTGCAAAGCCATTTGCAAATACAAAACCAGAACAATCTATTGAAGTATTTTGTAAGTTATTCATAAGGTCCTCCTTTAAAAACTCATAAAAAAAGTACCAAATCAGAACTGTGTGATCTCGTACTTCTTTTTAATCACATATTCAACTTGCCCTTTTTACGAAGTTATATTTTACCTCATTTTTCAATTTTGTCAAGTTTTTAATATATTTCTATTACTATTATATTATTTTATTAAATATTTTATATTAAATTTATCTAAATCTGTAATAGCAACATTTCCCTTAGCTAAAGCATCCTTAATGTTCTCTTTACTGCCATCTTTATAAGTAACAATAATTTTGCTACTTTTTATGCAAGGTAAGTAGTAAGTATTATTTTCATCACTATATATTTCTTCTAAAGATAAAGGGCAAGTAAAATCTTTATCATTTAATGAAGTATCTTCAATTTTATAACTAGGTTTATCTGTTATACAAGAATAATTAAATCCTTTGAATACCGCTATAACATTACCATTATTACAATAATAAGTATCTACAAGTAACCCTTTATCTATTACTTTAACATCACTACTACCATTAATTATAAAATGATATCTAATAATTGGGCTTCTTTCTAGTAATAAAGCTTGGCAAGAATCTAAAGCTAGTAAAAGAAATATTGCACCTATAACAATTAGTATTATTTTTACTTTTTTATTCATTATAATCTTTACCTTTTCAATTATAGTATAACATAAAAAGATTTGCCATAGTGGCAAACCTTATAAACTAGGCAGCAGCTGGACCAGTTGGGCCTTGAGGAATAGTTAGATTAAGTACATAGTTTGGAGCAGTACCAGTAATAGTAGCTTCAGCATCACTACCAGGTGCTCCTGTGGATACGGTACCTATTGCTAAAGTTGGTGTCTCACCATCCTGACCTGCTACTCCTTGAGCTCCTTCAGCACCAGTTTCACCCTGAGGTCCCGTGGCACCTTGAGGGATAGTAAAATCCAAAGTGTAATTGCCATCAGTTCCAGATATAGTAGCTGTTGCTTGAGTACCAGGATCTGTTGTTTCAACAGTACCAATTGTTATGGTAGGAGCTGGGCCTGTGGCTCCTGTTTCTCCTTGAGGACCAGTTGCACCCACTTCGCCTTGAGGTCCCGTTTCACCCGTTGGTCCTGTAGCTCCTGTAGGACCTGTTGGACCGGTTAAGCCTGTAGGTCCAGTAGCTCCTGTTGGACCTGTAACACCAATAGGACCTGTTGCCATGCATTGAAAGTGGCACTTTGCAATAAATAAGCAAAATAAAAAGTGGTATTTAAGCCACTAATTATTATTGAAATGTATATTTCTCGTAAACTGCTCTATATCTAGCTAAAAGTATACCATTTTCACCATCTTTATCAGTAATAGGTTTACCATTAACAGATATCATTTCCCAAGCTTTAAATCTGTATCCAGGTTTAGCTTTAGGAGGTTGCATTACATACTCTGTTATATCTCCTCTTCTACCAAGAGTAACTGTTCCTTTCATTAGACCTGTACCAGGCTCAGCAAATCCTTCACATTCATTCATATCACATGAGAATTCTGCAAACCAAATACAACCAGATCCATCAGTACCACAAGTGCCATCATTCCAATAATTTGCACTGCCACCAGTACGGCGAACCTTTAAATCTCTTATTGTACTATAGAAATGGAACTCGACAGTGTGTTCTTCTTGAGCTTCTGGCTCTTTGCCTTCTTGTTCTTTAGCTAGTCTTTCTTGTTCTTTCTTTAAAGCTTCATTAATTACATTCCAGTCTTCCTCTGAAAGTTCTCTTTGGCTAGAAGCACCACCTGCTTGACTATTTGTGGTAGCTTTATTAGATTGATTTGAGTTTTTAACATTATTTTCAACTTGTTGAGCAGCATTTGTAGCTTGTCTTATTCTTTCAGCTTCATCTGCTTTTCTTTGAGCTTCTTCAGCAGCAAGTCTTGCAGCTTCTGCTTGTTTAATTCTTTCGGCTTCTGCTTCTTGGGCTTTTCTTTGTTCTTCTTCAGCAGCTAGTCTTTTTGCCTCAGCAGCTTGTCTTTCAGCTTCGGCTTTTGCAGCAGCGGCTTCAGCTTGTTGTGCAGCTTCTGCTGCTGCTTTCTTGGCAGCATCGGCATCTCTTTGAGCTTTTTGGGCAGCTTCAGCTTTAGCTTTAGCAGCTTTTAACTCAGCTTCGGCAGCTTTTCTTTCTTTTGTCGTTTTTGCAGAATTTAATGCAGCTTCAGCTTGGGCTTTTACTTTATTAGCTGCTGCTAAATCGGCATCGGCCTTTGTTGCAGCCTCTTCTGCAGCTTGTTTATTGGTTGCGGCTTTTTCAGCTTCTTTTTTAGTGCTTTCAGCTTTTGCAGTTGCAGTTTCTTCCTTCTTATTTGCTGTTTCTACCTTAGTTTGAGCATTTTTTACTTCAGTTTTTGCATCTTCAACAGCTTCATCAGCACTTGCAACATTAGCTTGAGCTACTTTTACTTCTTTTTCTTCTTCTGTAAGGACTTTAGCGTTTTTGACACTAACAACATCTTTCTCAATGTAATTTACTGCTCTCTCATCAGTAGATTTTAAAGACTTACTAATATCTACTCCTAGAGCACATATACTAGATGTTACTACTGTAGTGGCAAATAATCCACTTATTATTTTGACTGGTAGCCTTTTCATAACCATTCCCCTTTCGATATAAATCTACAATTATGTTATATAATATTTTATGTCAAATGTCAAGTTTATGCCCAATTTATAAAGTTTTTGGCAAATATTTACATTAGTAATTTTAAAAAGTATTACATTAAATTTTTCTGAATAAAATGAAATAGTGATTAATATGAAGGTAAACGTGTTTTACAACAGTGAGGGAAATACCCTCGAAAAAACTATTGACGATCTATTCATCGAGTGCTACATCCTAGATAATTATTCTCATAACAAAGGTAGTGAAAAAAATGTATGATAATTTTTTCAACAAGATAACGACTATTAATTACATTATCTATGCAAGACTTTCTAAAGAAGAACAAGGAAAAAGTAAAGAGGATCAAAGCCGAAGCATAAAAAACCAAATTATAATGTGCAAAAATTACATTGAAGAAGAGAAAAATATATATGTAGATTGTCTCTTTACAGAAGTCGCCATTTTAAAAGATGATGGTATATCTGGTACAACTTTTGATAGAGAAGATTTTCAAAAATTAGTTTCTTTAATTGAGCAAAAAAAGGCAAATATGGTTATCACCAAAGATTTATCTAGACTTGGAAGAGATCATATTCAGACTGATGATTATATAGAAAAATGGTTTCCTGAACATAATGTTCGTTATGTTTCCATTATGGAAAATATTGATACATATGTAGATTCAGTAAGTAATGAAATAGCCCCCATTATTAACTGGAGTAATGAAAATTTTGCCCGACAAACTTCAAAAAAAATTAAAAAAACTTTCAAAAATTATCGGGAAGTTGGGAAATGGACGGGAGGAGAACCACCATTAGGTTATAAAATTGATCCACAAAATAAATATCATCTTGTGATAGAACCAAAAGGAAAAGAAGTTGTTGAAAGAATCTTTAAATTAGCTTTAGAAAATAATAGTTTAGATAAAATTGCCAAAATTCTTACAAATGATAAAGTGCCAATTCCATCAGTTATCAAAAAAAGTAAAAGAAAAAGCCTTTCTGAACATTGGTCCTCTCAAAGTATTAAAAACATATTAAAAAATGAAATTTACACAGGTAATATGGTACAAGGGAAAACCACAAGGCTAAATCATAAATCTAAAAAAATAATATATTTACCAAAGCAGCAATGGAACATTATCCAAAATACTCATGAAGCTATAGTAGATAAACAAACCTTTGATAGTGTTCAGTTGATATTTAAGTCCAATAAAAATAAAACAATTAAATCATATGATTATCTACTAAAAGGACTTATTAAATGCCACGAATGTAATCATGCAATCGGCATTCAACATTATAAAAATCGTAGTAAAAATTATACAATATGTAGTTTCTACCGAAAGTATGGCAACAAAATGAATGTATGCACTGCTCACAGATTTTCCTATGAAGAAATTGAAAAATTAGTATTAAAAAGTATTAAAAAAAATTGTTTAAAATTTGTTGATAAAAATGCTTTGATTCAAAAATTAAATAAACGAGACTATGCGTCTAACCAAGTATTTAAATTAAAAGAAAAAGTTGAAAAAGGCCTTAAAGAAATAGCAAAATTGAATAATCAACTAGATAATATTTATGAAGATAAATTAAACGATATTATTTCAATAGAACAATTTAAAAATTTTATTAAAATTAAGAAAAATGAAATAGAATATGAAGAAAGTCAGTTAAAAAGATATAATGATGAGTTAAAAAAAATAATCGAAGCCTCAAAAGAAAATTTTGATGTTAACAAAATAGTAGATGATTTTATAAATTTCAGTAAGCCTAATAAATTATTAATAGTTAAATTAATTGATAAAATATTTTTAAACCAAAATGGTACAATAGATATTTATTATAAAATTAAACCTCCTCATTATTGAGTGCCACTTTATACATTATACAGTAGCACCTGTTGGTCCTGTAGCTCCTGTAGGACCGGTTGCTCCCGTTGGGCCAGTTGCTCCTGTAGCACCTGTTGGCCCAGTTAAGCCTGTTTCACCTTGAGGACCAGTAGGACCTTGTGGTATAATGAAATCTAGAACATAGTTAATTTCGTTATTCATTTTGACTCCTTTCGTTAAACCTGACGAATAGTAACTGAAGCATCAGTGCCTGGAGCTCCTGTTTCTACCGTTCCTATAGCAAATGTTGGTGTTGCTCCCGTAGCTCCTGTAGGGCCAGTTGCCCCGGTTGGACCTGTAGGACCCGTTAAGCCAATTGGACCGGTTGGGCCTGTTGCACCAGTTGGACCCGTAGCTCCTGTTGGACCTGTTGCACCAGTAAGGCCTGTTAATCCAATAGGGCCGGTTGCACCTGTAGCCCCAGTTGGACCTGTAGCTCCTGTAGTACCTATTGGACCTGTAGGACCTGTTAAGCCTGTAGGACCAGTTGGACCTGTTGAACCTGTAGCTCCTGTTGGGCCGGTCGGACCACCTGCAGGGCCAGTTGGACCTGTAGGACCGATTGGACCATAACAGCAACAACAAGATGTTCCATCAGGATTATACTTATTTATGTAAGCTCTAGCTCTTTGTATGTTATTGTTCATATTACCTCCATTGTAATGTA
>CANRMZ010000061.1 GCA_947631885.1 uncultured Bacilli bacterium | reverse complement strand
TATCAAGTAAATAATACTTTAAATTATAATGATGTTGATAAACTCGTGGATTTTGTTAATTCTTTAAATAAAGATATACCTAAGTATATATATGGAACTAGTATTTTTAGAAAGCTAAATAAAGAAGAATATGATGAGTTTTTTAATTATTTAAAAGATAAAACTGGCTTAGAATTTAATCTGATATCTCAAGAAGACGAAGGTAAATTAACCGCTCTTGGGGCATGTCATAATGCTGGACAAAAAGTTTGTGTTATGATTGGTGGTGGCGGTTCTACCGAAGTGTTAGTATGTGATAAAGAAGTTGTCGAGACTGTTAATAGTAATATTGGCGTAATAGATGTTCTAAATAAGTTCCCTGATTTAGCGGATGATATAGCAACTACTGATTTAGATACAGTTATAGATTATATAAAAGAAAATATTAATCTTCCCAAAAGTAAGGCAGATATTTTAATTTTAGCAGGTGGTGGTCATGAAAAGTTTGCTAGACTATCAGGCATTAGTTATACTGATAATACTTTATATAGCGATCCTTTTTCACCAATTATGATGGATATAAAAACGCGAAGAGAAGATACAATAAGATACTTTAAAGAAACCTCTTTAGATGATATTAAGGCAAATGTTGATGATCCTGATTGGTGGAATGCAACAAGAGCTATGTGTGCTTTTGTGCTTCTTATAGCATATGAAATTGGAGCAAAATACATTGTTCCTACCGATATAGCTATAGCTCATGGTATAATCGCTACAAATAAGTAATATTTTATTAATAAATATGTTATAATTGTTAAGGTTTAAGGAGAAGCTATGGCAGATTTAGATAATCATGAAGAAGAGATGAAGAAAAGCAAAAATATTTGGCTTTCTCTTTTATTTGTTTTAATCGCGGTATTATGTGTATGGACTATTAAATAAAAGTTTTTCTTTTGCAAGTTTTGTTAAATTTATTAAAAATGCTGAACTAATATGGATTATATTTGCTATAATTTGTCTTATTTTATATATTATATTCGAAGGAGTAGCCATTAATACTATAGCTAAATCCTTTGGTTATAAAACTAAATTTAAAAATGGCTTTTTTTATTCTAGTGCCGATTTATATTTTTCGGCAATTACACCATCGGCCACGGGCGGTCAGCCTGCTAGTGCTTATTTCATGATTAAAGATGGGATGCATGCTGCGGCTGTAACTGCTATTTTGCTTTTTAACTTGCTTACTTATACGATGGCTTTATTTATTGTATCTTTTATTACTTTTTTATTTAGTTTACCTATATTTTTAGAGTTTAGTACTATTTCTAAAATATTTATTATCGTAGGCTTTTTCGTGGAAATATTATTAATAACCGTTTTTTCTTTTTTACTTTTTAAATCCAAATTACTATATGATATTTGTGCTGGAACATTAAAGTTATTAGCTAAAATCCATTTAGTATCTACACCTGAAGAAAAAATAGCAAAATTAAAAGAAACAATGGATAAATATCATGAATACGCGAAAATGTTAAAAACTAGAAAAGAAGTAATGTTTAAAGCTTTAGGTTATAATATTTTACAAAGAGTATGTTTATTTTTAGTCACAGTATTTGTCTTTTTAGCAGCCTATGGTATTTCTAATGTTACTTTAGTAAATGTGTTAAGTGTATGGTCTATCCAATGTATGGTAACAATTGGAGCTAATTTCATTCCTATTCCGGGAGCTATGGGAATATCAGATTATTTGCTTCTTGATGGCTTTAGTAGGCTTTTAAATAGAGTTGAAGCTAGTAATCTAGAACTTCTTACAAGATTTCTTTCTTTCTATAGTTGTGCTATAATATGTGGTATAGCAGTATTAATCAAATTTTGTTTAATAAAAAAGAGGAGTAAAAAATGATAGGATTTTATGATTATACGGTAATATTAACGTATTTATCATTGTTTTCAGCGGTGTCTGGTATAATGGTCTGCTTTGGTGGATCCGGACACCCTTATATAGCTACATTCTTTTTACTTATATGTGGCTTGTGTGATGCTTTTGATGGTAAGGTGGCCAGAACTAAAAAGAATAGAACCGATATGGAGAAAAATTTTGGTATTCAAATTGATTCTTTATCAGATCTAGTAGCTTTTGGGGTTTTACCGGCGTGTATTGGTGCTGCTCTTATAAAAAATGCTGGTTATTTTGAAGAAGGAGCTATTTATTCATTCTTACATTTAGTAAAAAATCCTATATATACTAAAGCAATGTATTTAGTTTTATTTGCCGTACTAATTTTATATGTTTTAGCAGCTCTTATAAGACTTGCATATTTTAATGTAACTGAAGAAGAAAGACAAAAAACCGAAAAAGGATCTCGTAAAACTTATACAGGACTTCCTGTTACTTCATCAGCTTTAATATTCCCGGGAGTACTTCTTTTACATAAAGTTTTCCCTGCCGATATAAGTCTAATATATTTTATTGTTACCATTATAACGGGTATTGCTTTTCTATCTAATTTTCAAATTAAGAAAGCTGGCTTAAAAGGCATTCTTATTATGGTAGGAATTGGTATAATTGAATTCATATTACTTGTTTTAAGTAAGATATTTTAATAACTAAAAAGGATATAAAATGATTCCAGATAAAGAATCTAAACTTGTACGATTTTTATATAATACTTTTATAGGAAGATGTTTATTAAAAGTTTTAACAATGAGATTTGTTTCTAAATCTTGTGGTTTTTTGCTTGATAGAAAAATATCTAAGGTATTAATTAAGAACTTTGTTAAGAAAAATAGTATTAATACTAGTGACTATTATTTAGATAATATCGATAGTTTTAATGATTTTTTTACTCGTAAAATAAAAGAAGATAAAAGACCTATTGATAAAAATGAAAACGCTTTTATATCACCATGTGATGGCAAACTTAGTGCTTATTGTATAAATAAGGGGTTAGTACTTCCTGTTAAACAAAGTGAGTATACAGTTACAGATTTACTTAACGATGAAGATCTTGCCCAAAAATATAATGATGGTATTTGTTTAGTATTTAGACTTGCAGTTGATAACTATCATCGATACATTTATTTAGATGATGGAGATAAAAAAGAAAATATCCACATTAAAGGTAAACTTCATACCGTAAGACCAATTGCTTTAAGAAATCATCCAGTATTTATCCAAAATACTCGGGAATATACGATTTTAAATACCCAAAACTTTGGCGAAGTAACTCAGATAGAAGTTGGTGCTTTACTCGTAGGTAAAATTAAAAATCATCATGAAGAATATCACTTTAAAAGAGGAGAAGAAAAAGGTTTGTTTTTATATGGAGGCAGTACTATTATTCTCCTTTTAGAAAAAGATAAAGTTAAAATTGATGATATATATTTTGAAAACACGAAGAATAATTTAGAGACTGATGTTTTGATGGGTCAAAAAATAGGCCGTAAGTGTAAATGATTTTATTACTATAATAGGGATGGCTGTATGAAAAAAGATGATAAAAAAGAGCAAACTAAAACTGAAGAAGTAAAAAAAGAAGCTCCTAAGAAATTAAATGATCGCTATAATACTGTCGTAGGTTCTGATGGCATTGAAATGCTTGATGAAAAACCTAATAATGGTTCTAAATTAAGTAATCAAACTTTAATCATTATTCTTCTTGCTTTTTCAACTCTTTTACTTGGAGCTTTAGTTTTTGTAAAAAGAGATGCAATATTTACCAGTAATATAACCTTAGATAATAGTTTGGAAGAAGAGAATAAAACAAATGAGTCATATGATAATATTCCCGTTGAAGATACCTATGCATTTGCTACAGGAGAGGATTTTGGCATTCAATTTTATGTTCTAGATCACGGCCGGTTATATTATAAAATATATGATTATGGTGAGATAGTTAATTACCAAAATTATCGGGTAATAGACTATAATTTATCTGCTTCATATGATATTGAAAAAACGCTTACTCAATATAATGCTTTATCAGGAATTAAAAGAATAAAAACCTATAATTTTTCTGATAGTATATCCTATAGTTTAATTCTTATAATGGAAGATGGTAGTGTTTATAAACTAACTTATATAAGTGCTACTAGTCAATTTATTTTAACTAAGTTAAATATCTTTGGAAATAACAAAGTTGAAAATATAATTAATTTAGATATTTCTTCAGAATGTACATCAAATAATTGTGCAGCATCATATGAGATTATAACCAAAGATGGTCAAACAGTAACTAAATAAAAGACCCAGATAATTAAATCTGAGTCTTTTTTAAAATTCACCATTTTGGTAACTAGTAATCGCTGAATTATCTTCCATCAATTGACTAATTGATTGCTCGTTATTTAAACAGTCTATAATCTTAGCAAGGTAGGTAGAACAATCTACGGAATTAAACCAAGGCTTAACAAGTATTTCTTCAGGTACATAATTTAGGTTAGTTGAATATATGGCATCAAATATTTTATTATTATAGGCTTCTTCGAATTTTTCATATCCTTCTGTGAATAAAGAAAATGAAGTAAAGAAGTATATTTTATCAGCTTTTCTTTTCTTAAGTTCTTCGGCTACTTCGAGCATTGATCCACCACTTGCAAGCATATCATCAACAACGATTATAACTTTGCCTTCAACATCACTACCTAAGTATTTATGATCTATAATAGGATTCTTACCATTTACTACCTTAGAAACATCTCTTTGTTTATAAAATACTCCTATATCACAGCGTAATATTTTAGCTAGGAATTTAGCCCTTTCCATAGCCCCAATATCCGGACTTATAACTAGAATATTACTTAAATCAATTTTTTCTTTAGCAAGTAGGGCTTTTAATAAATTATTGGTCGGATAAAAGTTGTCAAATGACATAAGAGGTATAGCGTTTTGAATATTAGGATCATGAGCATCAAAAGTAATTAGTTCATGAACGCCCATATTTTGTAAGATTTGTAATGATATAGCACAATCAAGCGATTCTCTACTTTTACGACGATGTTGTCTTGATTCATATAAAAGAGGCATTACAACATTAATTTGTTTAGCGTGACCCATCATTGCTGATATTACTCTTATAATATCCATAAAGTGTTCATCAGGGCTAGTTTGATGGATTTGACCATACATTTCATAAGTTATACTATAGTTATGAGGATCAGATAAGATATAAACATCTTTTCCTCTTATTGAGTCTTTAATAACAGTTTTTCCTTCACCATCATTAAATTTTACATTTTCAATTGGAGCTCTAAAATCATAGTCTACTTTTCTGATTTTTTGTAGTTCACTATTGATTTTTTCTCCTAAATCAGCCATGTTGTCCATTACCAAGAGACATAAGTCATTTTTAGATTTCATTTATTTACTCCTTAATTAAATTTTAACATATAATATTTTAAATGTTATAATATTTTTAGAGAAGTGAAGTATTATGTTTGTAGGTTTTAAAAAATATGAAAAAATAGGTTTAGCTAGAATGGTTAATATTAAGGTTATTCAAAATGATAAAGATGTTATCTATGAAGGTGCCGCGGAAGATGCTCCTGACGAAATAAAAAATATGTATTATTATAAAATTACTTTAGCTAGTAAAGAAACAACTTATTATGTGTATACTGATGATTATCTTGCTACCCTTGATATTGATAAGTTAAATGAGCATGAATAACCAAAAAAGAGACTAGTCGTTAGTCTCTTTATCTATTTCATTAATAGGAATTTTAGTTCCTAAATCTTCATTATATTCTTGGCAAGTATAACCATTATCTTGAAGTTCTTGTTTAACTTTTGTTAAGGAATCTTTTAGGGTTATATCATCCTCTAAGTCAATATTGTTAGAATTAATTAAATCTACTACTAAAGATTCTATAACTTTAGTTTCCTTTTTATGTACCGATATTATTGAGCTAGAGCTATCATTTTCCCATTTGTTTTTAAATGCCTTCATTTCAGCATTAGCTTTACTATCTGTTTCATAGTCTTTAATTGAATATCTACTATATTGAACTAATTTGTTATTATCAAAATAATAATTATGTTCTTCATTATTTTCGGAATTTATACAAGAAAGAGTTTTATTAATTTTATATTCTATTGGATTATTATCTTTCTTATCACTATTTTTGCTTTTTAAATTACTAGATATTACAACGGCAGTAAAGCAACCTGCAAGAAAGAATAAAACTAAGAAAATATAAAAGAATACTTTGCCAGTGTTGTGATTAGTTTTGACTTTTTTTACTTTTTTAGGCTTTTCAATAGGCGTGGGAATTAATTTAGTATTATTTGTTCCAATAGGATAACCACATTTAGGACACTCTATGCTATTTTGAGGAATTTTACTTCCACATTCTGCACAAAACATATATGTGGTTTTAGGAGGATCATCTTTAACTATTGCCCTAGGTGCAGGACAACCACAATTAGGACATTCTGATAAGCCACTATCAAAATCTATGCCGCAATCTTCGCATTTTATAGTATTTATTTTTTTAGGCCTTCCTCTTTTCTTTGGGGTAGGACTTATCTCTTCTTTTAAATCGTGGCCACAACTAGGACATTTTACTTCTTTGTCATCTATTTCTTCATTGCACATAGGACATTTTATCATAGCTATATAATACTTCCTTTCCATCATTTTCTATGTTTAATTCTATCAATTTTTTAAATTTTTATCAATTAATAGGCCATATTAATAATAGAAACATAAAGTATATGACAACCTTTGAGACTATAATTGTACAATCGTTTACAATTAATTGACTTGATGCATATAATATAGTAGAATAATTGTAGATAAATTTTGAGAGGAGAATATATATGAAAAAATCATTAGTTAAGTCAGTTGCTGGTATAGCAATCGTCTCTGGTTTAGCCATTACAGGTGCTTGTGTTTTAACAAATGCCAATAAACAAGAGGAAAAAAAGCTGAATAATGAAAAAACTTTAAGTTTTGCCGATCAATTAACTGTTGAAGAAAAATTGGAAAAGGAAGCTAAAAAAGAAGCAAAAGCCGCTGAAGAAAAAGCTGAAACTGCTCAAAAAGCTCAAAAGGAAGCTGACGCTGCCAAAAAGGCTGCTGCCGAAGCTGCCAAAAAAGCTGAAGAAGCCGCTAAGAAAGCTGAAGCAGATAGACAAGCTGCTGAGGCCAAAAGATTAGCTGCCGAAGAAGAACAAAGAAAAGCAAAAGCTGCTGAAGCTGAAAGATTAAAACAAGCTGAAGCTGCAAGACTTGCTGCTGAAGAGGCTCAAAGAAAAGCTGAAGAAGCAGAAAGAGTAAGACAGGCTGAAGAAGCTGCAACCACAGGGGGTACTGAACTATTCAGATTTATTTGATGAGGAAATAACCTTTGATG
>CANRMZ010000060.1 GCA_947631885.1 uncultured Bacilli bacterium | reverse complement strand
ATTATTATTCTTAATTTCAATTACCCCATATTTATTACTACTGGCACTATGAGCATATACATATTCATCTAAACTATCAACATGAGTAATATCCGCAAATCTCTTAGTAACGTCTACTTTATAATATGTACCGAGAACTTTAGCACTTTCTAAATCAGTAAGAACAATTTTAGCATTTTCTTTTAATTCAAGATTAACCTCTTTAATAAATACATATTTTTTATTTATAATTGGTAAATATCCATTTGTATCAATATTATTTACAATATTTTCAGCTTTGGCTACGTAGCAGTTAGTAAGTTCTGTAGTTGATTTTGAAACAACGTTTTCATAAGTACAAGTGTAGCTTCCTATTAAATCAGTTTTTTCACTATCAGAATAGAAGAAAAGTGATCCGTCAAAGTAATTAATATATGGAAGATTTTTGCTAATTGCCCCTTCATATATATTTAATTCTTTCTCTTTACCATTTACCTCAACAATCACCTTGCCATCCGCAATAGATAGTTTATATGGTACTTTGGTTTCTTTATAATGATTTTTATTGTCAAATACATATGCGGGACGATACTCTTCGGCTTTAATTTTAATGCCCGTTTCTGTTAATTTAAATAAAGTACTATCATAAGCATAAATTCTACCGTCTTTAATTAAGAAAACATAACCATCTTTAAAATCAATATAGCTAATTGTATCATCAACTATTAAGGCACTACCTTTATAATCATAAAGGCTATATTTACCATTTGCGTATAGAGAAATATATTTAGCATCATATTTCCTTATATCCCCATTTAATTTAGCACTAATAACTTCATTATTATCATTTATTAAAAATGAAGTATTCCCTTCTTTTGCTACAAAGGTATCACTACTTTCAATTATTCCTAAATAATCATAACTAGGTTTAATAACTTCAGTATAATCATTGTCCTTAAATGATAATATACCATATTTACTGTCTTTATCTTTAAATACTACATAATCTTCATCAATGTTACCCGTTTTAATAAGTTCATATTCACCATATGATTCTTTTTCTTTCATATCATATAATGTAATTTTATCATTATCATGTACAAAGGCATATCTTTTAGAAATAACTTTAGAGGTTCTGGTGATTTCTTCACCCTTCATATTTACATATTCAGCAGTATCAAAATCATCCTCGTTGGAAAGACCCGCAAGATAACATTTATTAACATCTTTATCTTGGCATTCATATTTTCCAATTTCTTCATCATCTTCATCTAAGAAAATTAGAAAACCATTTTGGTATTTATAATTGTCTTTTTCAATTGTCACGGTTTCTTCAGGGTCCAGATTTTTTTCTTCGTCTTGTTTAAATACAAAGAAATATAAAAGTAATCCTGTTATAATTAGCACAATTAAAATTGGCACAACAATAATAGCGATTTTGCCACCCTTTGGTAAATCATGCCACTTTTCCTTAAAACTCTTTTTCTTATGTACATCTTCTCGTTTAGGCAAAGGTTTAACTTTAAGTTCTGTATCAGAAACCTCTTTAGACTCAGAAGGTTCCATTTGTTCAGCATCCTCTTCAGGATTGTTAAGTTCAATAATTGTGTTTTCTTCATTTACTTCTTCATTACCATTCATATTTTCCATATTTGGCATTATATCACTTCCCTATTTTCTTTAAAGATTATATCAAAAAATAATATATGTGTAAACTTAAATAAACTTTTTTATAAAAAATAAAAGCACAATTAAGTGCTTATAATTTTATAAAATATTCTAAAATAATTGGTCCCAGAATCAATAACATAATAAGGGGAACAAAAAATAGGACAGATACTATCGATATTTGGGTAGGTATTTTATTTATTTTACCCTTAATATCAAGAATTCTCTTATCGGTTAAATATTCAATTTGATTTTCTAAGGTATCAGTAATACTAGTTCCATATGTATAAGACTCAGTTAAATTTAGTAAGATATTATTAACATTTTTCGAAGGGATTCTTTTTTTAGCATCATTTAATGCTTCAGTCATCGATTTGCCAACCTTTACTTCTTTAAGGACTTCTTTAAATTCTAAAGAAATTTCGCTATCAATAGCATCGCAAGTATTTTCAAGGCATACTTTTAAATTGTTTTCTGTTTGTAAGCTTAAGACCAAAATTTCAAAGAAAAATATTGCCTCTTTTTCTAAGATATTAGCCCTTTTCTTAATTTTAAAATCTAAAGCAAGGTAATCATATAAAAAATAACAACCCACAGTAACAAATGGTGCTAGCAAATATCCATAACGTATATAAAATAGGCTGAAGAAAAAAATGAGTGTTAGAGCAATAAATTTTAAGCCTAGGTAATTATTAATATTTGTTTTATCATTAATGCCAAGTAAATTGATCTTTTCTTCAGTTTTTTTAATAGCCTTTTGGGGATAAAGAAATTTTATAACATTACTTATTTTCATACTTCATCCACCTTCATTATTCGACGAATGATAATCACATATGTAAGATATAGGAAAATAATCATTCCAAATACTACGATACCAGGCATACTAGTAAAGAATACCTTAAAATATGATCTATCCAAAATCATTATGAATAAAACAAATGCAAATGGGATAAAGCATAAGAAGTTTTTAAGTAGTTTACTTGTAGCAGTTAAAGACTTTAGTTCATTACGAATTTTTAAACGGTTATAAAATCTTTTCTCTATCATATTAAAGACTGTTACTACACTACCACCAGTTTTATTAAGTAAAGATAATGATGAGGTAATATATCTTGCTTCTTCTACTTTAACTCTTTCGTAAAATCTTTCAAATATAACATTAATATCAAGCCCATAATCTAAGTCTTTAGCAATAATACCAAATTCCTCTTTAATAGGATTAGGTAATTCATTTTTGATTATTTGGACAGCTTGATAAATATTCTTACCACTTTTAAATGCGCCATTCATAATAATAATCGCTTGTAATAATTGTTCTTCAATAATCTTTTGTTTACTTTTATATAATATAATTAATATTGCATCAAGAGCATAAAAACTGACAATATTGATTATTAAAAAATGCCAAATGTTAAAATGAATAGATCTTACTCCTAAAACAATGAAATATAAAAGATTAATTATAATGGTAATAATAAATTTACTAGATACATAATCCATGCTTTCATATGAATCTTTAACAATATAAGTTAGATATTTATCAAACTTTTGGGAATACTTAGTAAATAAATGATGCTGGTTAAAGAAAGCCGATAATTTAACGGCCATACTTAAGTAAATACTTATTAAGTGGTCTATTATTGATACTGTTTCTTCCCTTTTAGGTACTACTTTATATGGTTTTACCCTTTTATTAAGCTTACAAGATAAATAACGTCTTATAATAAGAAAAGACACTATCACAAAGATAATGCATATAATCAAAACAAATAAAACATTTCTTATTATAATTTGTTTCATTATTTATCCTTTCTTAATATTTAAAGTAATCCTCTACTTCTTTATAGCCATAAGAAATCATTTTATCTAGGCACTTAGGACGTAGATGGCCTTTAGAAAAAGTACCATCGATTTCTTTATTCTCTGTCAAACCTTTTTGCATGAAATGATATAAATGTTCAAGTTTAATTTCATCATTTTCAAAGCCATTTACTTCGGATATATCGGTTATTTTTCTTTTACCATCAGCAAGTCTATCAATAGTTACAACAAGGTTAATAGCTCCCTCAATATATTCTCTAATTGCTTTAACAGTTAAATCCATATTAGCCATTAAAACCATCGTTTCTAGCCTATGAAGAGCATCTTGACCTCCATTAGCGTGCAAAGTTGTTAAGCTTCCTTCATGGCCAGTATTCATTGCTTGAAGCATATCAAAAGCTTCTTTACCTCTTACTTCACCAACAATTATCCGATCAGGTCTCATTCTAAGCGAGTTACGTACTAAATCTCTAATAGTTATTTCCCCACTTTTCTCATAGTTTGTAGTTCTAGTTTCAAGACTTATAACATGAGGTTGAGGAAGCTTTAGTTCGGCAGCATCTTCAATAGTTATAATTCTTTCATCTGGTGATATAAAAGTACTTAAGACATTTAATAAAGTAGTTTTACCTGAACCAGTACCGCCACAGACAATAATATTAAGTTTAGATTTAACTGCTACATCCAAGAAGTGAGCCATTTCATTTGTTAGAGTACCTACTCTTAAAAGCTCTTCGACATTATTAAGTTGCTTTTTAAATTTTCTAATTGTTATTACCGGTCCTTTAGTAGAAAGTGGTGGAATAATGGCATTAATACGTGCTCCACTTTCGAGTCTTGAATCAACCATCGGATTATTAACATCAATAGTTCTACCCATTGGCTCTACGATTCTTTGAATCGTTCTTAAGATATGAGCATCATTAATAAAAGATACGGTCTCATCTTTAACAAGATTACCCTCAATTTCTATATATATCTCTTTAGGTGAATTAACCATTATCTCGGTAATATTGTCATCATCTAAAAGTTCTGTTAAAGGCCCATAACCATTTATTTCATTTTCAATTAAGTTATATAAAT
Source organism: uncultured Bacilli bacterium (assembly GCA_947631885.1). Taxonomy (GTDB): domain Bacteria; phylum Bacillota_I; class Bacilli_A; order RF39; family UBA660; genus UBA6448. The sequence goes on along the minus strand of CANRMZ010000060.1, from coordinate 2,887 downwards.
GACTTCTTTCCATAGTTGATAAATCATAGCCTTCGATAGCTTTATTTATTTGCTCATTGATAAAAGAGGTAGTATCTACTCCCTCGGGCACTTTGTTATCAATAAGATTTTCAACAATTTTAGTTCTTAGTGTATCAAGTAAATCTTTATCTTTAAAAACATCGTAGTCGTTAATAGAGGATTGATTCATAGACTTGTTTCCAAAAGAAAATTCATTTAATAAATTACCTTTCATCTTCTACCTCCTCTAAATCCTTAATAAGAGTTTCAAAAACTTTATTAACCATCGGATATATCTTAGGCATTTTAGGATCTAAGGTAAGTATTTGACCATCATAAATATACTTATCAATAGTATTTATGTGAAATGATGAGTCAATTGTATAATCAATATTTGCTTTAATAGCATTTTTTATATCATATAAACTATAGTATTTCTTACTAGGGTATACCGAATTATTTAGCAATACTTTATAATTAGTTTTTTGCGCATCTTTAAAAACGGTGATTAAGTTTGCCGTATTACGAATATCCACTAAATCATTAGACATAACAAGTAAACATAAATCAGTATTATCAAGAATATTTAAGTTATATTCATTTAAGCTATGATTCATATCAACAATTAAAAAATCATAAGAGTATTTAGCTCTTTCCATTATAAGAGGAATAAGTGCTGGCTCAATTTTGCTTCCTATTCTAGGATCCACACAAGAAGCTAAAATATCAATATATTCATTATAACTTGTTACATAATCCTCTATTTTATTAAAAGAATGGGTAATATAATCATCCTCACATGAAGCAATAGTTTTTGAAGGTATTTTTCTAAGCATAGTAGCTATAGCACCTGAAGTATTATCTAAATCAATTAATAAGCATTTCTTTTGCTTGCGCGCTAAAACGCCAGCTATATTAATGGCCGTTGTCGTTTTACCAACTCCACCTTTAGTAGAGAAAATACATATGCTTTTACCTTTTTTCATCTACATCAACTTACCCTTTTTACTTCTATCTTATTATCATTTTTTGTAGCTTCATAAATAAATTTTTGAAAGTAATTCTCACTTATGAGGCTATCTATTTCAACTTTAACATCTATTTTTAAATTATTATCTCTTGTTATTTCTATTTTTTCATAGCTAAGATTATTATCTTTAAAAAGCTTTTCAATTTCTTCATCAGAGCATTTATCAAAACAAGATGTTAAGATTGTCTTAATATTGCTAGTTATTCTATTTTTTTGATATGTTATACTAGCACTTTCTAAAGCCCCCGCTAAGACAATCATTATGATAGGAATAAGTAAAATAACTAGTACAAGTGCTTGTCCTTTATTATTCATAGACAACTCTTTTTATTTCGATGGGATAAGGATTATCCATCACGAAATTTAAAAATGGTGAATATAATTCAATATTCTTTCTTAAGTAATAACTTTTCTCCCCATCGGTCGTTACTTCATTAAAAGTGATATCTTCATCAAGTTTATAATCATCATTATCGATAACTTCTTCCATTACATTTTCTAAATAATTTCTTACCTGTATTATTCGTGAATAATCGATTATGGCAAGGATTATTAAAATGAGTACTGGAATAACAATAATAAACTCTACTAATGCTTGCCCCTTATTATTCATCTTTGTTACCTACCATCTTTTTAATTATAAAATAAATTAAATAAAAATACAATCAAAAACGTGCAGGATTAAAGGTTATTTCTAAAGCTACTTGGCTTTGTGTGTTATAGTTTGTTTCAAGTTCTTTTAAAACTTTATTAAGTTTATCATCAAATGTATATTTAATTGTTATTTGAAAATGATAGATATTATTTATTCTAAAGATACTGGCGGGTGTTGGACCATATATAATAGTTTTATTACTAAGTCTAGGATCTAAATATTTCTTAATATCCAATGCTGTTTTCGAAGCCAAATCATAATCTTTACTTTTAATAACAATTAAAGCAATATAAGTATATGGTGGATACTTTAACTTATGGCGAATATTCATTTCATATAAGTAAAACTTATCATAATCATTTTCTTTAACTAAATTTAAAACTTTATTATCAGGGTTAAAAGTTTGAATAACAACTTCGCCTTGTTTTTTATCCCGGCCTGCCCTACCAGATGTTTGATATAAAAGGGAAAAAGTTTTTTCATTAGCCCTAAAATCTGGTAGATTTAAAGAAGTATCAGCATTGATTATGCCTACCAAAGTAACATTTTTAAAGTCTAATCCTTTTGATATCATTTGAGTTCCTAGAAGTATATCGTATTTATTATCCGCAAAGTCATCGATAATTTTTTGCAAAGAGCCTTTCTTAGTAGTCGTATCTTGATCCATGCGAATGATTCTAGCCTCAGGATATAATTCCTTAAGCATCTGTTCAACTTTTTGAGTGCCAACCCCAAGATAATTTAAACTATCTTCATGACACTTGGGACATAAATCATCTTTTTTGGTTACATAACCACAGTAATGGCATCTTAAATTATTTGAAGATTTATGATAAGTAAGCGTTATATCACAGTTAGGGCATTTATAAGTATAACCACATGAAGAACAAGTTATAAAAGTGGCAAAACCTCGGCGATTTAAAAGAAGGATAACTTGCTCTTTATTATCTAATCTTTTTTGAATCTTTTCTTTTAAAACCGAAGAGAATAAATAATTACCTTTCTTAAGCTCACTTACCATATCCACTAAGAGAACTTCGGGAAGCATCATATTATTAGCTCTTTTCTTAAGAGATAATAATTTATATACTCCTTTATCGGCCCGGGCTTTAGCCTCTAAAGAAGGCGTTGCAGATGATAAAAGCAAGGGACAATTATTGTATCTAGCTCTAAAGTCAGCCATATCTTTGGCATCATACCTT
>CANRMZ010000059.1 GCA_947631885.1 uncultured Bacilli bacterium | reverse complement strand
GCGGTAATATGAATCGTAATGCCTAAAGCTGCTGTTGAAAGACGGCCATTTAGCATAGGAACAAAGCCATTAGTTTCGGTATATTCTTCTGTTCTTCCTAGGTATAATTCGCCAGGTCTTAAGATATAGCCCTCTTCAGGAATCTTTATTTTACGGGTAGGGTTTTCTTTTTTGCACTCTAGGACATCATTATCATATACCAAAAGTTCATTAGCAAGATGAACAACATAACTATTTGGTTCAATATCCTCTTCACAAAAGGGATCAATTTTAATATTGCCCTTTTTTATTTGTTTTAATATTTCATCACCTGATAACATTTTAACCTCCTTTTTATCAGTAAAAATAGTCTGTGGAACTATTTATAAATTTATTATAACATCAATAAATTTTAAATAATATAATTCTATATTTTTAATGTGTAAAGTATACGCAAGTAAGATATAAAAATGTAATGAACTTTTGAATTTTTTAAGAAACGATGATCTTTTAACCTTTTCCTATATTTAAAAAAAGGGTATAATTAATACACATAATCAAATTAAGCTAAATAGGGTTGCTTATCATTTTGCCGATATCGGCAAAACGATAGATATGCCTGAAGATTTACCTACTCCCGCAAAATCAATTGCTCAAATAGAAAAAGAAGAATTACAAAAAATTGAAACAAAATAATAAATTTTGACTTCTTGATATTAAGATGTATACTATTAATAGAAAATAAAATAGAGGTTAAGATGAAAGGTGATATTAAGAAAAAGATTGCTATTATTATCATAATAGGGTTATTTTTAATAGCCTTTTTAACCTGTGGTTTTATTTATTTTCTAAAAGATAATACCCATAAAGATTCGGGAGTCTATGATATAAAAGTTAATGACGATATTATAAAAGTGTATCAAGATAAGATTATTGTAAATGATGATAATTTAAATTATTCATATGATTCTGTGCAAAAGTTTATTAAGTTTATTGATAATAACTTTGATGATAAATCTAAGAGAATAAATATAGATTATAATGCTTTAGATGATTATCAAACACTTGTTATCGATGATATTTTAAATAAGAAAAATGAAGAAGAATTCATAACTTCGGTAGAGGACTATATTTATAGTATTTATCTTAGTTATGAAGATAATAACTATATTATTTATTTAAAAGATAATAATTTAGTTCATGTTAAAAAGGTTAGTTTATCAGATGATAAATTAAATATAATAGATATTGAAGAAGCTTATAATCTTGATTTTAGTAAAGATTCTAATGCTGAAATAGTAGATTATATTAAGTCATTATTTAATGATAATAGGGAAGTAAACCGTCTTTATAAAGATAGTGTAACTAGCGATGAAGAAAGATTTATTAATAGTATTATAAATAATGATGAAGATTATCTTAAAAATAGAGATGACGTTTATACTTTAAAATATTCAGGTCTTAATTGTTTAACACCAGTACTTTATTTATATCCTGACAATACATATGAATATTATTATACTTTTACGACAGCGGATAAAAAGCCAACACCTATCAACGGAGTATACTCTGTTAATATTGAGGATTTAATTAATTTAAGTTTAAATAATCCTGAAGATTATACTGTTAACTATATTTTAACAGGTCAAGGCAATACTTATTTTATTGATGCTTCACTAGACCTTGTTAATATGCTTTTAAGTGAAACTAATGCTACTTTAGGAACTTGTTTAGTACAAGAGTAGTTATTTGCCTATTTATCATATAAAATTAATAGAAGTTTGAAAAAAGTTTACATCAGTGGTATAATGTACCTATTGTTAAGCGAAATGAAAATGTTTTCAATTTAAAAAAAGGGGGAATTAAAATGGAAAGTAAAATTAACAAAGAGAAAATAATGAAGTACGTTGGTGCAGGATTATTAACCGCTGCAATAGGTTTAGGAGTAGGGCTTGAAGTATATGATACTCATGTAGATCATACTAAAGAAATTTGTCCTATTACACAACTTGGCTTTATACCATTAGCTATTGAAGGAGAATATACACCAGGATTTACTTTAGGAGTTGCAGCACATCAATGGCCGGAAATGGAAAAAGAATATGCGGAAAAAGGTATAGAAGATGTAACTATCTCATATGGTAAGATTACTGCCCAAGATGTAAAAACAGAAATTACTTCACCTATTAAAGATAGTACTGGTAATTTTTATTGTGCACCGGCGGGTTATGTTTTAACTACTGATGAAAACGGAAATCCAGTATGTGTTAGAACAAGCACTTATGAAAAAAGTCTTGGTTATGGGTTAAAAGCCACTTGGGGTGAAGCTTCAATTGATCCTGAAACTAGCGATGTTACTTATGAAAATCAAGAAGTTTTAAAAGTTAAATAGATAGAAGTAGAAATACTTCTATTTTTTTGTTATATTGTTGTAAGTAAGGTGATATTTATGAATGAACTAAAATTTGAAACTCAAGATAAAAATGGCAATAGAGTAATATGTGATGTCATTGCCACTTACCATGATGATAACACCAACAAAGATTTTATCGTTTATACGGATAAAACTTTAGATGAAAATAATAAATTAAAATTATATTATTCTCTTTATAAAAAAGAGGGTAATAATATTAAATTAATTGATATTACAGATATCAACGATAAAAAGATTGGTCTTGAATTAATTAAACAATTAATAAATGATATTAGATAGTAATAAAATTATTTACTTTATTACTATTTTTTTGCCATCAAAAAAAGATTCTAGGTTAGTTACTAGAATCTTTTAGTGATTTATCTAATAGTTTAATAAGAGCTTTATTGCCATCTTCTGTTAAATGAGTTTCATCTTTTAAAAGATATTTATCTTTATTCTTATTCATTTCATCATAGAAATTAATGGTAATTACATTATCTTTTTCATAATCTTTAAAGATTTTAACACTATCACTTGTAGTAAGAATAATATATACTTTTTGGTCCTTTAAAAGATTTATTAATTCTTCATAATTTTCTTTAGAAAGCTCAACACTATTATCAAGAGCAATAACAACTTTATTATTTATTTTCTTATCATCAATATCTTTTTGAATCTTTTCTTTAAGCTTTTTATAATCTAAAGAGCTATCCATATTAAAGGCATCATCTTTATAAGTATCCTTTAATAATGAGAAAGCATTTAATAAAAGATCATTGCCATAGAAACTAAATTTGTTTTTTTCTTCGGTTTCAAAGTTGTTAATGGCTTCATCTTTAAGTTTAGTATATTTTTCTTCATATACTTTATAAATAGCGTCATATAGGCCATCCGCATAAGCCTGGCTGCCTGAACCTGTTAAATGGATACCATCAACAGCAAAGTATTCTGTATGGCCTTTAGAAATGGATGCCCAGTCAAAGACGTGTAAGTTCGGATATTCTTCCGCTAAAGCCTTAATACTATCATTGATTTGTACTGTACTATCATTAGTTACGGTAGCCCAGAATATTTCTCGATCACCAAAGCTTTCAACTAATTTTCGTTTATATTCTTCGCCACAGTTACCATTGGCTCCTAAATTTATAACGATAGGATTACCAAGGGTATTAGACTTTTTATATTCATCAATAACATCATAGCTTCCCCATATTTGACGAGATACAGCGCCATCAAAGTGGCTATTAACAAATTTTTCTTCGAGTGTTGGTGAAGCTCCTAGCATAATCGAATCACCAATTCCTAAGATAGGAAGCTCTAAAATGGTTGTACTAAGATTTTCTAAAGTAGCATCAATATCGGATAAAGTACTATCAAGTTTCTTTTGAGCTTCTGCTAATTTCTTTTCATATTCTTTTTGGCTTTCTTTAGCTTTTTCTTCATTTTCAGCAAGTTGATCTTCTAAAGCTTTAAGTTCATATGTGTTATCTTTAGAGGTGCAAAATTGCCAAGCTCCAAAGATTGTCAAAGCACATATTATAGCTACAAGTAATTCTTGAAGCCATTTATATTTTCTTTCTTTTCTAAAGATATAATATAGTATGAAAGATATACTAATTAAGATAAGTATCATTAATGTCATTTTTAACCCCATATTTAATTGTACATATTGGAAAACATAGATAAGTGGATATTGGAATAAGTATACCCAAAGGGTCATACCTGATAAAGTCTTCATTACATAATCATTAATAGGAATATGACACTTATTAAATGATATACCATATTCTATTAAACGACATGAAGTAAAGGTTACTATCATCATGCTTGCTCCTAAGAAAGGAGAATCAGATTTAATAAAGATAAATAATAGGATAGTAATTAAAAGATATAGATAAAATATTACTTTACTCCATATAGGTTGGTCTTTAATTTTTTTAGGAACTCGGTCACTATAATATACATGCATAAAGCCACAGCCTAGACCAAAAAGTAAAGAAAAGCTTCTGGCAAAAGTATTATAGTATGGAATCATAATATTTTTGCCATTTAAACAAATAAAGAAATAAATGCTACTAGCAAGAGCAAGGGCAAATGCTCCGATGCTAGGTAGTTCCTTATTTATTTTATCGCCCATTTTTCTTAAAAGCATAAAGATAAATGGGAAAACAAGTTCAAATTGCATTAATATTGATATGTACCATAGGTGCATAAATGGTGAGCTTGTGTGTCTTGCAAAGTAATCTAAATTAGCTCCGATTTGCCAAAAGTTATTATAGCCAAATAGCACTGAGGTTGTTTCGGGTCTTAAGTTAAGCCATATTAATCCTTTGATAGAATTAACTAATGGTATCGTCATAAAGACTACTATAACCACTGGTAAATATAGCTTTAAAAGCCTGCTTTTATAATATTTACCAAGATCAAATTTCTCACTTTTGAAAGCTGATAATACAGCAAGATAACTACTTAAAACAAAGAATGAACAAACTGCTAAATAGCCGCCTTTTAAAAAGCCGATATGATAAAGTAAAATAGCAATACAGAAGATAACTCTTAAGAAATCTAAATATTTATAATATGCTTTTTCTTCTTTAACTTCTACTTGTTCATTAGTACAATATGGACACGACTTATACGAAGCATTATATCTTTTACCACAATTTTTACACTTAATAGTATTTTTGCTTTTCTCGGTGGTTTTATGTTTCAATGGCTTACCACAATAAATGCATTTCGAAGCATTATTACTAACCATTTTTCCACACTTATCACATTTAACTAAAGTCACTTCGATAGCCCTTCCTTCTTATTTAGATACTACTAAAATTATTTTATCAGTTTTTAAAATTTATATCAATGGAAGTTGTTAAAAAGCATAAATATATGATAGAATTAAATCATAATAGGAGGTGAAATTATGTGGGTTTATATTTTAATCGCCGTAATTGTTTTAATTATTCTTTATGTTCTTATTTGCTATAATAGTTTAGTAAAATTAAGAAATAAAGTTGGAGAAGCTTTCTCTACTATGGATGTATATCTTAAGAAAAGATGGGATTTAATTCCTAACTTAATTGAAACTGTTAAAGGTTATACTAAACATGAATCAGAAACATTTAAAGAAATCGTAGAGCTTAGAAATAGTGCTTATGATAATATGTCTAGCGATGAAAAGATTAGTGCTAACGAAAAGATTTCTAATGGTATTAATAAGATTATGGCTTTAGCAGAAGCTTATCCAGATTTAAAAGCTAGTCAAAACTTTAGTGATTTAACAAATGAACTTTCTAAAGTTGAAGAAGATATAGCTAACTCTAGAAAATACTATAATGGTGTTGTTAGAAGTTATAATAATAAAGTTCAAGTAATACCTAGCAATATAGTAGCTAAACTATTTGGCTTTAAACCAAAAGCTATGTTCCAAGCCCAAGAAGCTGAAAGACAAAACGTTAAAGTTGAATTTTAATAAAGGAATAAACTATTATGAAAATAATTAAAAGATTAATTTATGTTTTTTTACTAGTTTTTTCTTTTTCTTTGGCTTTAGAAACGCCTTTGGCAAAAGAAGAATATACTTCAGTATACGATTCAGTATCTAAAATAGAGCAAGATAATATTGATATTACTAATGTTTATTTTGACTCTTTAGATTATGAAGAACCTTCTTCTTTTGGCTTAAGAGGCTTTGTGGGTAACTATAATGACTATGATGTATCGATTTTATTTAGGATTAGTTACTATGATGAAAATTATAAGGAAATAACTTCTTATCTTGATGTTAAAAATATATATGCAAATGATTATGATTTTGCTGATTTTTTATTAAGTGAAGATTCTTTAGAGGATGGTTATGTCTTGGAAGATATTGCATATTTCAATATTGAGATTACTTCAGTTATGAAAACTGATCTTTCAGGTATTGAAAATGAATATGTTCCTGAAGATGAACAAGATAAGAAATATGAATATCTCATAGATAATTATGATATTGAAATGACTGTTAATGAGAATAATACTTTTGATATTAAAGAAACTATAACAGTTTATTTTAATGTCCCTAAACATGGTATATATCGTAAGATACCCCTTAAAAATACGGTTGAACGACTTGATGGAACTAGTTCTAAAAATAGAGCTCAAGTAACTAATCTAAAAGTAGATGGCAAATATTCAGCTTATAAAACGGATGGTTATTATGAGATAAAAATGGGTTCGTCAGGGACTACTGTAACAGGAAAACAAACCTATGTTATAGAGTATACTTATAATATTGGTAAGGATCCTATAAAAGATGCCGATGAATTATATTTTAACTTAATAGGTACAGAATGGGAAGATACCATTATTAAAAATGTAACATTTAAAATTAAAATGCCTAAAGATTTTGATGAATCTAAGTTAGGATTTTCTTCAGGAAAAAGAGGCTCTACAAGTAATGTTCAAGTATATTATTTTGTAGATGATAATCTAATAACAGGTAGCTATTATGATGTGTTAAATCCACAGGAAGCTTTAACTGTAAGATGTGAACTTGAGGATGGCTATTTTCAAAATGCTGGTCTTGAATATAACATTCTTGATTATTCAATGTTTGTCGTTCCTGTTTTAGGTCTTATTATTTCCTTTGTTTTTTGGTTTAAATTTGGCCGTGATGATGAAGTTGTAGAAACGGTAGAATTCCGACCTCCGGAAAATTGCAATAGCTTGGATGTTGGCTTTTTATATAAGGGTAGAGCCGATTCTGAAGATGTAACATCACTACTTATCTATCTAGCTAATAAAGGTTATATAAAAATTACGGAAACGGAAGAAAAAGGCATTTTATCAAAGAGTAAAGAATTTAAAATTACAAAGATAAAAGATTATGATGGAACTGATGAAAATGAAAAACTCTTCTTAGAAGGCTTATTTAAAAATGCCAAAAATAAGAAAGATGAAACAATGCCTTTGGAAGTAACATCATCAGACTTATATGATAGTTTTTATAAAACGATGAATGAAATTAAGAAGAACGAAAATTCTAAAGAAAATAAGCAAAAAATATTTGATAAAAAAGCCACGGGTAAAATCAAGTATGTTATACTTCT
>CANRMZ010000058.1 GCA_947631885.1 uncultured Bacilli bacterium | reverse complement strand
GTGGGCCTGGGGGGACTTGAACCTCCGACCTCACGCTTATCAGGCGTGCGCTCTAACCAGCTGAGCTACAAGCCCACATCAGTTGTACTTATTCATTTTATCTTAAAAATAGTATAAATGCAACTATTTTTTTACTATTTTTACTATTATTTTATGTTTTGACATTTATAATAAAACTAAACTAGGTTGTACGCCTAGTTTAGTTTTGTTATTTCTTTAAAATGGTAGAAACCATTATCTATATTAAAGGTGATTTTGTATTTTACCCCACTATCAGTAGCTACTTTATCAAGATCACTATCTGAAGGTGAACTATTAAATGTCGCTACTTCTTCACTCTTAGATTCGTCTTTATATACTTTGTATGGAGCTTTAGCAATTGTCATATCATTTTCATCAGCAGTTGGCACAACGTATACGTATCCATATGTTATCGTATTATTTGTTTTTTCAATAACTACTCTATGATAATATGGGTCAGAATCAAAACTTATACCTCCACAGCCGCCGACTTCTACATAACCATTTCTTGAGTCATCCCAAGATAATGAAGCACAAGCTCCCATTTCTTTAAGTTTATGATTATAAGTATAATTATTACCATATAAATCATTTAATGCTTCTTTAATTTCATCTTCTGTATAAGCTTTATTAAAGTCATATATATCACTACGTTTATTATATAAATATTGATAAACTGCTTCAGTTAAAAGATAATCGGGAAGTGCGGATGCTGTAATAGTTTTAGCGCCATCTTTAAATAGTTTATAAATCACTCTTCCTGTAGCATAAGATAATTCATATTTAAGAGCATCCTCCATATTTTTTAAGCCGTTCTTATAGCTATTTTCTTCAATCTTTTTAATTTCTTCTTTCTTATCTTCTATTTCCTTGATATGATTATCGACTTCTTTTTCTACTTCGTCAGTAACTAACTTTTCTTTACCTTTATAATCTTTAATGCTATCATTAACCATATCTTTTAGTTCATCTTCATCTAAATCATAATTAAAGTCAGTAGTAGGATCTTCTACTTCAGGCTCTATGAAAGTTTCATCATATTTAGATATTTCAATATCATTACCATTTTCATCTTTTACAGTTTTTTTATCATCTTCGCTAAATGTATAGTTATCTTCAGTATTATCTTTGATGCCATCACTTACTTTTTGATAAACATCAGTTTCATCATCAGCAGTATGAAGATAATAGTCATATTCCTCTTCGTCAATATTATATAAGAATTCAATGTCCGTAGGATCTTCATATACTTTAGAATTTACTTTATCATCTTCAATATAGTACACATTAGAATAAGTTTCATCATTTTCTTCATATGATATAACCATTACAGGGTCTTCAATACCTTCGATATCATAAAAGCCTAGTTTACCATCTTTAATTTCGTCAGGAAGACCAGCATCCTTTTGTTTATTGTCATTTACAATGTCTTTTAAGAATACATAATAGGTATTACCCCATACTTCTTTAATCTCATCAGCATCTTTGATATTATCTTTATATTTATCAAATGATTTGGTAGCAATTAAAAGCCCACCACCTACTAGTAAAACAAGTCCTGCTATTACTACAATGCAAATAATAATTGGAGCTTTGCTCTTTTTCTTATCTGCCTTGTCATTTTCAGAATCTTCTTCAGGATTCTCAACAATTTTTTCAGGCTCTGGATCAGGTTCTTTAACCTCTTCTTCAGTTACAGACGTTTCTTGAACATCATCTTCTATCTCTTCTGTCTCTTGTGAAGCTTTCATTCTTTCTTCTAGCTCTTTTTTCTTTTTTTGATAATCGGTTTTAGTAATTAATTTTTCATCAAGCATTTGCTCAAGTTCTTCAAGTTCTTTCATTTATAATCTACATCCTTTCTAAAACTTTTTGCTTATGTTCATCATATTCTTTTTTAGTAATAGCTTTTTCTTCGTATAAAGCTTTATACTTTCTTAAAGTTTCAATTGGGCTTTCTTCTACTTCCCTATTTTGACTTTCAGAATTACTTAGCTTCACACAGCGATAAATAATAGATACTACTATAAAGATTATGCCAATGACCATAAGGATTATTCCAGATATCATAAATGAATAATATAAATAATCATAAATTGGAATAATGGACGAGTTAACATGGCTTATAGCAAGTCCTAAAAAGCCAAGACCTAATAAAGTTAAAACTATACCAATAGTCAGAAATGCTGCAAAATTTCTATTGATTATTTTCCTTTTATCACTTTCCACACTTCATACTCCTTTTCTACTCTTTAATAATATAATTTTATTAATTAACTTGTCAATCTTAATATTTAAAAACTTTAGAAAAAAATCTGAAGTATCTTTTATTTGGCTTTTTGACATTTGTCACAATAGTAACTAGTTCTGCCACATATCTTTTCTTTAGTTATCTTATTACCACACTTACATACTTCTTTGGTATGAACATGAAGATAATTCTGATATTCCCCCTTTACACCTAAAGAAGATGTATAACTTCTGATGGTCGTGCCTTTATGCTCAATAGCACTATTTAAGACTTTTTTAGCGCCTTTTAAGATGTTTTCACAGTCTTTTAAGTCAAGATTACAGCCAAGGACATTTGGCCTTAATTTGGCTTCATAAAGCACTTCATCTGCATAAATATTGCCAAGGCCGGCGATATACGATTGATCAAGAAGTAATCCTTTAATAGGTATTCTTTTATTCTGGATTTTATCATATAAATACTGGGGCTTTACATCAGTATTGGCATCAGGGCCAATATTAGCAAAATAATCATTATATTCATCTTTATCAATAAGCTTCATACGCCCAAATTTCCTAGTATCATTATATATCAAAAGACAATCATCAAGCTCAAAGATAATATGATCGTGTTTTTCTAACTTGGCATCTTTATCTTTAACAAAGTACTTACCTTCCATTCTTAAATGACTAATTAAAAAGTAATCCTTAGTTTCAAATACTAAATATTTAGCTCTTTGCTTGATATCAATAAATTCTGTACCAATAAGTTTATTTTTGAAATCTTCAATATCGTTTTCAATTATTTTTCCATATAATATTTTTATATTTTTTATTCTTTTATGTAATACTTGTTTTTTTAATACCTCTTTTACCGTATATACTTCAGCAAGTTCTGGCATAAAACCCTCCTTTATTTAGTAGTGTACCAGTTATCTCCAGTATCACTACTAACTTTAAGTGGAACACTTAACTCTACAATATGTTCCATTGTATCTTTTACTATTTTTGTAACTTTATCAAGTTCTTCCTTTTTGACATCAAATATGAGTTCATCATGTACTTGGAGAACCATTTTACTTTGAATGTTCTCTTCTTTAAATCTATCGTATATCTTTATCATAGCCATTTTAATAATATCAGCAGCGGTGCCCTGAATCGGAGCATTAATTGCCATTCTTTCACCACTTTGTCTAATCATATAGTTAGAGCTAGAAAGTTCGTCAATCACCCGTTTTCTCTTAAATAAAGTAGTAACATATCCTAATTCTTTAGCTCTCTTAACAGTGTTATCCATATAGTTTTTTACTTCGGGATACAGTTCATAATATTTATTTATAAAGTATGTCGCTTCACTATTTGATATTTTAAGATTATCCATTAAACCATAACTACTGATGCCATAGACAATGCCAAAAATAACAGCCTTAGCTTTAGAGCGCATTTCTTTAGTAACATCTTTAAGTTCAACACCATTAATATCAGCAGCCACTTTAGCATGGATATCTCCATCTTCTTTGAAAGTTTCAATCATATGCATGCATCCTGTAACATGTGCAAGCACTCTTAATTCTATTTGTGAATAATCACAGCTTAAGAATAAATCGTTTTCGGGAATAAAAGCCTCTCTAATTTTACGACCTAACTCTTCTCTAACTGGTATATTTTGTAAGTTGGGTTCGGTTGAGGATAATCTTCCGGTTCGGGCAAAATTTTGCTTAAAAATCGTATGAATCTTATTATCATCTTTAATATAGTTTTGCAAACCATCAAGATAAGTTGTTTTAAGCTTATTTAAAGTACGATATTCTAAAATCAAATCAATGATGGGGTTAATGCCCCTTAAGTTTTCTAAAGTAGCTACATCGGTCTTATATCCGGTTTTATTCTTTTTACCATGAGGAAGTCCTAACTTTTCAAATAGTATTTCTCCAAGTTGCTTTGGCGATGAAATATTAAACTCTTCTCCAGCTTCTTTATATATATTCTCAGTTATTTCTTCAAGTTTAGAGCTTATTTCTTCATCTTGTTTTTTTAAAGTATCCTTATCTACTTTAACACCATTTTGTTCCATACTGCATAATACCTTTATTAAAGGCATCTCAATATTTTGATATAAATCATACATATCTTCTTCTTTAAGTTTACCAATTAAAGTATCGTTAATTTCAAAGATAAATTTGGCACAAATGCAAATATTATTAGCAATTTTATCAGCATTATCTTCTTTAAGCAAATTTTGCCAAAACTCTATATGGTAGTCAAAAATAGTCCCAAGGCTAGCAATATCGTCTTTAGTATTATAATTAAGAATATAACTAGAAAGCATAATATCATCTTGACAAGGTGTATCAATACCTAGATATAAATTCTTTTTATAATCATATGTTATGACCACTTTATCTTTTAAAACTCCTTTAAGAAGATTAAGATGTTCTTTGTCAAAAAAATAACAGTACTTACCATCATACGCGCCTGCTCCAATTATAGACGCTTTAGTATATATATCATCAGTAGCCCCAATATATAATGCTACTTTATTGCCTAAAATAATATTAATATCGTCACTAACATCAATATGTTTTACTCTTTGACTGGCATTAGAATTAAGAGTTTTAAGTAGTGAAGAAAATTCATATTCATTATAAATATCTCTTAACTTATCAATATCAGGACCTGTATATTTTAAATCATTTAGTTTAATATCAAGAGGAACGTCCTTATATATAGTGGCAATTTCTTTAGACATAAATGCCATTTCTTGATCATTAATTAGCTTATCATGTACACTTCCCTTAATATTATCAATATGAGCATATATGTTTTCTAAAGTCCGATATTCTTGTAAAAGTTTTAATGCTGTCTTTTCACCAATTCCCTTAACACCTGGAATATTATCAGAAGAATCTCCCATCAAGGCCTTTAAATCAATAATGCGAATAGGTTCTATTCCGTAGTCTTTTTTAAAAGATTCTTCGTTGTATCTAATATAATCGGTTTGTTTTAATAGCTTAACATCAGTTTCAAAATTTATTAATTGGAGCAAATCTCGATCACTAGATACAATTGTAGCATCAAAATCTTCGTCTTCTTCACATTTTTTTACAAGAGTTCCAATTATGTCATCAGCTTCGTAAGGCTCCAGCTCTAAATACTTAATGCCCATGGCATCAAGGAATTTTCTAGCAATTGGCATTTGAACAATTAATTCTTCTGGGGTAGCGTTTCTGCCCTCTTTGTAAAAGGAATATTTTTGTTTCCGAAAGTTTTTACCAACGTCGAATGCTACAGCAATATAACTAGGATTTTCCTCGGCAATTATTTTATTCATCATATTGACAAAACCATATAACGCATTAGTAGGGACACCCTTACTATTTTTCATTATATTTCCAGTATATGCAGTAGCAAAATAACTACGAAACATCAAATTATTACCATCTATTAAAACAATTTTTTTCATACTATCTCCTATTTAGTTTATTATACCACCTTTAACTATATCCAAAATAAAAAGTGACTACATTTATTACTTGTAGTTACTTTTATGTTACTCGTTAAACTCAAAATCACTTGGCTTTAATAAATCATCCTCAGTAGGTTCAAATCTGTCCTCTTTTCCAGTTTTAATGCTACCAATATCTTTTATGCACGTGAACCATAAGGTATTTGCTTTTATATTTTTATCTTTATCAATTCTAAATGTATATGGGACTCTTTTATAAACAATTGACAGCCCATCATCTAGTATTCGATAATTATTACTAGATAAATCAAGCTTTTCTTCTGTTCTAAAACAAGGTGTTTTGGTTTTTTTTACATATAAAGTATTCTTTGAGAATATATATTGATTTGCATATTCACTTTCTCTAATTTTGGCCGCTTTAATCGCTGTTAAGTCAAGTAAATTATTATCTATAAGTTGATTAATATCGGATAGTGAATGAATGTCTTCAAGCAAATAATCATTAACGGCATAGTAGGGTTCATTCTCATTATCAATAACTAATTTGCCATCCCCAATTTGTATGTCGCCCTCAAGAATATAAGAAATCAAAAAATTATTGTATAAAGCATCAATTAATGCTTTTTCGCGAACTTTATCATCTTTTTCTTCAGTATTAGCAGGATCGCTCACATTATTATTAATACTCTCTTTGTAATTTTTAATATTATATAAATAAATGGTAATAAGCAATAATATTACAAAAATAACCACTAAAATAATTATAACTAAATTTTTAATATTTATATTTTTTTTCATAACTATAATATCCTTTAATAAAAAATGGAGAATTAGTTTTCTCCATTTTCAACCTTTTCAGTTGTTGTGTCTGTTACACGATTATCCATGATTTGTTGTACATCCTCTGGAATATTACCTGGATCATATACATCCTCTAATCCAGTATTTGTATAACTTAATGCCTCTGAACACTTGAACCATAAAGCTCTTGCTTTAAGTTTTTGATTATCATCATATTGCACTTGATAAGGAACATTGTTATAAATAGCATAAATATTTCCTTCATAATTACTATACTCTATTTTATCTTTATCTATCAACCCAAATGGTGAAACAGCACATCCATTATTTGTTTTGCTAACGTATAATGTTTTCCCATTAGAAACATATTTATTTGCATAATCACTTTTCATTAATTTATTAACCCTAACAGCAGTCAAATCATTTAAATTTTCATCTATTAAGTTATTAATATCTTCGAGAGTGTGAATATCTTTAAGAAGAGGATCTGTAACAGCATAATATACCGTAGGATCGCCATCAATTACTAATTCGCCTTCGCCGGTTTCTACATCATCTTCAAGCATATATCCAATTATAAAGTTATTATATAATAACTCTTTTGCTTCTTTTTCCATATTTAGTTTCTCTTCTACTTTATCAGTTTTATTATTTTTTTTATGTAATCTATAAGCTAAATTAGAAACACCAGCGACAATAATAATAAGGAGAACTAGTGTGCTAACAAGTATAATAAGTTTATTTTTATTAATTTTCTTTTTCATTTAATTTATCTCCTTATTTAATAACATAGTAATAGATTGTTACATTATATTTGTAATAATAGTAGGATTGGGAACATGTATATTCACATAAACCAGTCCTAGAATTGTAAGATTCACCATAACCACAGTAATAACATCTTGTACCATCTAGGTAATCGTCAGCATCAGAGCAGTAATAACTTGTATATTCCCTACCACTACAAGTTGCGTCATAATTTCCATCCCAATAGCAGTATGAATCGCATCCTGCATAATACTCGCCCATCT
>CANRMZ010000057.1 GCA_947631885.1 uncultured Bacilli bacterium | reverse complement strand
AGAACTTATGAAATGGATGAGATTGCTGAAAAAGGTATTGCTTCGCACTGGTCTTATAAAGAAAAGGGTACTAAAAGAGTTCAATCAATGATGGAGCAAAAACTAGAACTTTATCGCTCGATGATTGAAAGTAATGAACAAAGCGAAGATAAAGAATTTACTAGCTTAATTGATAATAATATTTTATCGGATTTAATCTATGTCTTTACGCCTAAAGGAGATGTTGTTGAGCTTCCTCAAGGGTCTACGCCTATTGATTTTGCTTATCGTATCCATACTGCCGTGGGCGATAAGATGGTGGGAGCGATTGTTAATGAGCAAATGATTCCAATTAATAGTGCTTTACATGATGGCGATGTAGTTAAGATAATGACTAGCCCTAATGGTAAGCCTAATAAAGATTGGTTAAGCATTGTTAAAACACCTCAAGCAAAAGATAAAATTAAATCTTATTTTTCTAAAAAAGATCGTGAAGGATATATTGAAAGAGGAAAATCTTTATTTGAAAAAGAAGTACGTAAAAGAAAACTATCTATAAATGAACTTTTAAGTGAAGAAAATATTAATAAAGTATGTTCTTCGGTTAAACTAAAAGATCTTGATGAAATATATCTTTCAATTGGTTCATTTAGATATACGGCAAACTATATAATAAGTGTAATCTTAGGTACTAATACTGAAGATAGTATGGTCGTAAAGAGTAGAGTAGTAAAAAGAAATAATAATGATTTTGATATCTTAATTGATGGGGAAAAGTCAATTCAAACCCATATAGCTAAATGCTGTCTTCCAGTTAAAGGAGATAATATCAAAGGTATAATTACGAAAAATGATGGTATTGCCGTGCATCGTGATACTTGTCCTAATATCAAAGACTATGAAGATAGAGAAGTAAATGTCTCATGGAATGATGCTTGCGAAGGCAGTTATAGTTCTTATATAATCTTTAATGCAGCTCCTGAAAAAATTGATGAAATTACCTTAGCTCTTACAACAGAAGCTGTTAAGATTTTGGGAGTTAGTGAAAAAACTAGCGGAACATTTGAACTCAATGTATCCGTAGCAAATAAAGAAGAACTTGATAAAATAGTTACAAATTTAACGAAACTTCGTTATGTTAAAGGAGCAAGAAGAAAATGAGAGTATTAATTCAAAAAAGTAAAAATAGTAAAGTAGAAGTTGATGGAAAAATTACTGGCAAGATAAATAGAGGCTTAGTAGTCTTTTCTTGTTTTGAAGAAGGAGATGGCCAAGCCCAAATTGAGTATATTGCTAAAAAGGTATGTAATTTAAGAATCTTTGAAGATGAAAATGATGTTATGAATTTATCTTTAATGGATGTTAAAGGGGATATTCTATCAGTATCTCAATTTACTTTATATGCTGATTGCACTAAAGGAAATAGACCAACTTATAGTAGAGCTTTAAATGGGGCTGAATCTATTAAGTTATATGATGCCTTTAATGAAGAGCTTAGAAAATACACCAATGTTGAAACTGGCGTTTTTGGAGCTGATATGCTTGTTAGCATTGAAAATGATGGCCCAACAACCATAATTCTTGATTCTAAATCATAAGATTAAATAAATGCTAGATAACAATTGACTTTTATGCTTATTTTTGTTAATATTAAATCGCTTTAAGTCATTTCATCCACTCTAAAAAGGTTATAAAAGTATTTAATACTACCTTAAAGGTGTGACTTATAAATTTTAAAGGAGGTTAGAGAAATGAAAGCAATCTTTCAAACCGGTGGAAAACAATACTATGTTGCTGAAGGTGATCGCGTTTATATTGAAAAATTAGATGCTGAAGCTGGTAGCAAAGTAACTTTTGAAGAAGTTTTATTCGCTGGTGGTAAAGCTGGTAATCCTTATGTAAAAGGAGCTAGCATTGAAGCTGAAGTTATTAAAAATGGTCGTGCTAAAAAGATAAAAGTATTTAAATATCGTCCTAAAAAGAAATATCGTAAAACTCAAGGACATAGACAACCATATACTTTAGTTGAAATCAAGAAAATTAATGGTTAATAATGATTAAAGTTATCAAAGATAATGATTTAATTACGGTAAAAGGACATGCCAATATGGCCGAGTATGGTAAAGATATTGTTTGTGCAAGTGTTTCAAGCATTATCTATACTTCAATTAATGCCATTGCGAGTATTAATCCTAAATATATTGATGTCCAAGATGATGGAAATGTAATGACAATTAAAATTAAAGAAAATGATGAAATAGTTTTAAAATTAATTGCTAATATGTTCGAAATGCTTAAATCCGTAGCTAAAGATTATCCAAAAAATCTAAGTGTAAAGGAGAATGCGTAATGTTATTTATATTTAATATTCAACGTTTTGCCCATGTTAAAGCTCAAGGTTCTACTAAAAATAACCGTGATTCAGCGGGTCGTAGATTAGGCGCTAAATTATCTGATGGTGAACATTGCACTGCTGGCAGCATAATTTATCGTCAAAGAGGAACTAAAATTTATCCAGGTACTAATGTTGGTATGGGTAAAGATCATACTTTATTTGCTAAGATTGATGGCGTAGTAAAGTTTGAAAGAATGGGTAGAGATAAGAAAAAAGTCAGTGTTTATGCTGAATAATTAATGTAGGCTATGCAGCTTACTTTTTTTATGTTATAATGAAATTGGTGATAGTAAATGAATAAGAAAAATATAATTACAATATCCATATTAGTAACCATTATTGTTGTATTATCGATAGCTATGGGTGTTTTACTTATTAAATGGGAACCAAAGCACGTTTGTGATTGTAATAAAACCGTAGATAATAAAGTAGATGAACTTGTGAAAATTCCTTACGCTAAAAAGACACTTTCGGGAGGCACTACAATTACGGAGGATGTTATTGGTTTTGTTGAAGTAAATAGTGAGTACTTGGCAAGCGAAGATGTTGATGTAATTGATGATGTTAATGATTTAATTGGTAAAAAAGTTAAGAAGGAAATTACAATACCTGAAGGTGGAATATTTTTTACTTCACAAGTAGAAGAGTAAGAAGCAAGATAGCTTCTTTTTTTCTTTTATATTTTATGATATATTAAATGCGGTGATTGACATGTTTGTTGATGAAGTTAAATTAAAGGTTATCGCTGGTGATGGAGGTATGGGTTGTACCTCTTTTAGACGAGAAAAATTTGTCCCTATGGGTGGACCAGATGGGGGAAACGGCGGTCGTGGCTCTAATGTCATCTTTATGGCTGATAAGTCCCTAAAAACCCTAATAGATTTACGTTATAACAAAATAATCAAAGGCCATAAAGGAGAAAATGGTAAAGGTCAAAACAAATATGGCAAAAATAGTGAAGATATTATTATTAAAGTTCCTTTAGGAACAACAATCTATGATGATGATACTAATTTAGTAATCAAAGACATTATAAATGAGGATGATAAAGTTGTTGTTGCTAAAGGTGGCCGCGGGGGCCGAGGCAATAAAGCCTTTGCTACTCATGATAATCCTGCTCCTAAGTTTTCTGAAAAAGGGGAAGCTGGTGAGATTAGATATTTAAGATGTGAACTTAAGATGCTTGCCGATGTCGGTATTGTTGGTCTTCCGAGTGTGGGTAAAAGTACTTTCCTATCAGTAATAAGCAGTGCTAAACCTAAAATCGCGGCTTATCATTTTACAACTTTATCTCCTAATCTTGGGGTAGTCAAACTAATTGATGGCTCATCCTTTGTTGTAGCCGATCTTCCTGGCCTTATCGAAGGTGCTAGTGAAGGGGTTGGACTTGGCTTTCAATTTTTAAAACATGCTATGCGTTGTCATGTTTTACTTCATATGGTAGATATGTCAAGTGAAACGGCTATTAAAGATTACGAAGTTGTTCGCAATGAAATATGTAAATATTCAAAAAAATTAGCTAATAAAAAAGAAATAATTGCTGCTTCGAAAATGGATATGCCAAGTGCTAAAGAAAATTTAGCTAAATTTAAGAAAGCTTATCCTGATAAAGAAATATATGAGATAAGCTCAATTGTTGGCGCTGGTATTGATACATTACTTAAGGCACTATATACTGCTCAAGCTGAAAATAATGAAGCTTTGTATAGTGATGATGAAATCGAAGATAGTGTATATATTAAGTTCAAAGAAGAAAAGCCATATACCATTACTAGAGAAGATAATGTTTGGGTAATAAGAGGCGAGAAAATAGAGCGTTTATTTAATATGACGAAATTTGAAGAAGAAGAGGGGGTCCTTCGTTTTGGCCGCATTCTAAAAGCCATGGGCGTGGAAGACGAACTTGCTGCCTTAGGTGCTGAACCTGGTGATGATGTAGCAATAAATGATTATCTATTTACTTATAAAGGTTAATTTTTGTCCGATTTTTAAATTTTTACTAGCATTAAGAGGAAGCTCTAAGATGCTAGTTTTTTTTGGCGCAATATAAATTCTGTTTTTTTTCATATTTGCCTTTATAGCAACAATGATATTATCGCTATTAAGAGCTATAACATCAATGCTTTCTTTCATAAAGAATGTATGAATACTATTTATTTTAGGAAAAAAAATCCCATGAGATATATTTTTTTGACCCATTAAACCTAGTAGTTTTTTCTTAAAACTATCAGCATAAATAATATTTAATTCTTTTTTATCTATAACTAGCTTCATAATAACATCCTTATTAAGTACATTATACTATAAAATAGCTACTTACATAATTAACATCAATCTATTTAATACATATTGACTAAAACTTTAAAAAATTATATCATTTTTATAGATAATAGTAACGATAAGGAGGATATACCCAATGGATAGAAGTAATAATGAAGAGAAAAACAACAATGTTATCTTGCTGATTGTTATAGCAATTGCTACTATGGTCATTGTGGTAGTTGGCGCTACATTTGCATATCTATCTGATGTCGTTGAAAATGAAGCAACAGCTAATATAGGTGGTAAGACCGAGGGTGGTAGTGATATGTTCCTTTTGGATGCGGGGGATATTTTATCGTTAAATGTTACATATGATAATTTTGGAATTAATACGGGCGATCAAACTGATAGTACGGTTGCTAGTGTTTCTTTAGCCTCAGGAAAAGAAAATATTACTCATAAATACAGTATGTATTTAAATGTTATAAATAATGATTTTGAGTATACTTCAGGAAGTTGCTACTATGTAAGTGCTGAGGCTGGTAAAGTTAATGCACAGACTATGGAAGAATGTGTAAGTGGTGGAAATCTTTGGGCCAGAAGTGCTTCAGAAGAAGAGTACTCTTGCTATCAAAAAGATGCCTCTACTGCGATTAACCTTGATAAAATGAATAACAATGAAATTGTTTGCGATCGCTATGAAAATGCTATTTGGGCTAAAGAGGCTATTCCTGAACTTGTTTTAGACTTGTATAGCCTTACTAAGGATAATACTGAGGCTTCTTGCATAGGACAAGATAATAAAGGGGTATGCTTGAAAGCATCAGGCAGTATTGAGAATACTAGTGAAAATGAATGCATTGATGGCACATGGGTTGCCAATGTATTTAAAGCAGGAAAGTGCTATAGATTTAGTAAAAGAGTAGACATTACTGAGGCAAGAGCTGATAAGAATAATAAATATGAGATTATAAAAAGCAAAGAAATAACTTCATCGAAAGAAGCTGATGCTTCGGATTATTATTTAGCTACAATAAGAATGATAAATTTAGATCATGATCAAGTAATTAATAAAAGTAAGTTATTTAGTGGTAATTTAGTGTTATCCATTGTTGACGAAGATGTCAAACCTGAACAATAATAATAGTAAACTAAGTCAAAAAGTGATGTAAAGTCACTTTTTTATGTTATACTATCTAATAGAGTAAGGTAAAGATATGAATATAAATAATAAAAGCCTAAATTATAGTTTATTATTTACAACCATTTTCTTGGTAGGACTTTCTGCCATCTTTTCTTATGGTTATATGGGCTATAAAGCAAATATTGTTAATAATGATACCACGATAAGTGGAGAAGTATTGAAACCCGAAAATATTTTAAATATATCAGGAGATAATAACTTTGCTCTTAATATAACTTTAGATGAACTATCTTTAGTTAGTGCGTCTAATAGTTTAACTGATTATATAGATGATACTAAGAATATAACAATTAATTTATCTGTTGATTCTAAGAAATATACATCTGCCGTTACATGCGATTATGTATTTTATTATGAGCCTACTACCGAATATACTGCCTCTTCAGAAGTAGGAAATTTAACTGAATTAGGCTTTTCTGGTAATTGCAGGGATTGCAATCCGAGTGCAAATTTTGGCCCTATTTCAATCGCAGGAAAGAAACCAAATAATAAAGAACAATTATATGAGGGAAAAATAACGACAAATCCTACTACTGGAACAGCAATTCAAAATTGGCAATTTAGTTATCGCTTTTATAATTTAGATATTGACCAATCAAGTGTAATTGGCCAAAAGCCTTCGGGTAAGATAATAATCGAAGGTAAAAATTGCTATGCCACAAAGAATTCATAAAATGAAAGGAAATAGATTATGGGTAAGAAAAAAGCTATAATTTTATTAATTATTTTGGTTTTATTAATTATATGCATGTTTATTTCTGTTTCGTATGGATATTATGTAATATCATCAAATGAAAAAGTTGAAATGCCAACAGCAACATCTACTCCTTCGTGTATTGGACTAACTATTTCGAATAGTACGACCTTTTCATTAGAGAAAAACTATGCAGTTCCTATAACAGATGAACAATTTATAAATAGTAGTATAACTACTAGAAATAAATTTAAATATACCTTTACTGTATCTAGTGATTGTACAGAAAGTAGATCCTTAAATATCGGTATTGCTCCATTGGATGGGTCTGTCCTTGATATAACGAAACTTAAATATGCTTTAGTTGATAGTGGCGCTGCAATAACGTCAGATAAAATAAAAAGTTTTAAAGCAGGCGATGTTAAGAATCTGTCTGAAGACATGAAAAAATATTTAAAAGAAAAAGTTAAATTGGATGCAAAAACTACTTACAATATAGAAAAAGTAACCCTTACTAGTAAAGCAACTAAAACTTATGATTTATATATGTGGATTAGCTCTGCGGCGGGAAACGAAGTAATGGATCAGTCTTTTAAAGCTATAGTTGTTCTTGATGACGTTTCTTAATTTTTATCGATATCAAAACAAAAAGTGATGTAAAGTCACTTTTTTTATGTTATACTTATTTTAGTATGTAAGATAAGGATGTTATTTATGAATACAAAAAGTTTAAATTATAGTTTAATGTTTTCGGCTCTTTTTTTATTAGGCCTTGCCGGTATCTTTTCCTATGGCTATATGGGCTATAAAGCAAATATTGTTAATAATGACACTTTAATAAATGGTGAAGTACTAAATCCAGGAAATATATTAGATATAACAGGAGAAACTAATTTTTCCCTAAATATTGATGCTGATAATTTATCTTTAGTAAATGCCGCAAATGATGAAAGCAAATATATAGATAATACTCAAACAGTAACAATTAATTTGACTGTTGATCCTACTAAGTACAAGTCC
>CANRMZ010000056.1 GCA_947631885.1 uncultured Bacilli bacterium | reverse complement strand
AAGGTTGATGATAAACTAGGTTATATTAAATTGTTACTTAAAAAATGTGATAAGTTATTACTTGGTGGTGGTATAGCTAACTCTTTCTTATATGCATGTGGTTATGATGTTGGAGATAGCCTTTGTACTAGTGATGAAATGACCCTTGAAGAAATAAGAGAACTTATTAAAAAATATAAAGATAAAATAATAATGCCTATTGATTTTGTTATCGAAGATAATAAAATCCTTGACTTAGGTGATAAAACCATTAATAAATATAAAAAATATCTAGATGAAAGTAAAACGATATTTATAAATGGTACTTGTGGTAAATTTGAGGAAAGCCAGTTTTCTCATGGAACTATCGCTTTATTCTCTAGCTTAAAAAATAATCCCGCTATTAAGATAGCAGGTGGTGGCGATACTCTAAATGCTATTAATGAATTTGGCTTACAAGATTCCTTTACATTCTTATCTAGTGGTGGAGGAGCTTCTTTAGAGTATATAAGCAACAATAACTTAGCGGCTTTAGACTACATAAACACGCATACCGACACGAATCGACAATGATTTACAGTAGTAGACAAAAGGTGACATATTTCGCTATGGCTTTTTGTCTTTTTTTATTCTATAATGGTTCTTGTGGTCGTGCAGTAGAGAGATTTAAGGAAAGAGGAGAGATAAAATCTTATGCCTAGTAAGATACGTGCGATTATAATCGACGACAATACGATAGTAGTAAATAATTTAACAGACCATTTTAATAAAAATGGTAAGATAGAAGTTGTAAATTCATTTTCCGATGGAGAGTCAGCTTTAGAATATATCATATCTAATACTGATAAATTTGACTTAATCCTTATGGACATATTACTTCCAAAACTAGATGGCACAGCCCTTTTAGAGGAAATTACTTCTCGGGGTATTAAGAAAAACGTTATAATACTTTCTAGTTATAAAGATGACAAAGTAATTAAAGATTGTATGAATTATAATGTTACTCACTATATGTTAAAACCGGTTAATATATCTTCACTAGAGCATAGGGTACAAGAAGCTTTTGAAAGTGAAGAAACTCCTGTTGTCACTAATAGAAAGCAGATTGATGTTGAAGTAAGTGAGCTTCTACATAATCTTGGTATTCCTTCTCATATAAGAGGTTATAAATATTTAAGAGATAGCATAGTATTGATATATAATGATGATAAGATTTCTTATGTAACGAAAGATCTTTATCCCAGGATTGCCGAAAAATACGATACTACATCTTCAAGAGTAGAAAGAGCAATTAGGCACGCAATTGAAATTGGGTGTATGCGAGGCAACTTATCTTTGATGGATGACTTATTTGGCTTTTCAATAAGTTGTGAAAAAGATAAACCGACTAATTCAGAATTTATTTCTACTATAGCTGATAGATTCAAGCTAGATAAAAATTTTACTAAAAAACTATAGTTTAAAATAATACTCAATTTGAGTTTTGTTTCCTATTGTGGTATTATCTTTTATGCAAAGGATGGGAACATGAAAAAAGTATTAACCGTTATATTTGATGGCTTTGGTATGAGAGATGAAGTCGAAGGCAATGCAGTTAAAGCTGCTAAGATGCATAACTTCGAAGAATTTTATGCAAATAATCCCCATACTACTTTATATGCCTCTGAAGAGTATATAGGCTTATTACCAGGCCAAATGGGTAACAGTGAAGTTGGCCATATGACTATTGGTGCTGGTAGATTAATTAAATCTAGTAAAGAAAAGATTCAAGATTTTTTTACAACCGGATATATAGAAAATGAAGCTGTCAAAAAACTTGCCGAGAATAGTAGTAAAACAGTTCATATGATGGGATTATGCAGTGATGGTAATATTCACGCTGGTGTTGATGATTTCCTATATATGACGGAATTATTAAATAAATTAGGCTTTAAAAAGATATATTATCATTTAATTACGGATGGCAGAGATACAGGCATGGAATCTGCTTATACATATATTAAAATGGTACAAGATAAAGGCAAAGAATTAAAGATAGGTAAAGTAGCTACTATATGTGGTAGATATTATGCTATGGATAGAGACAAAAATTATGATAGAACACAAAAATATTATAATTTAGTTACTAAAGGTATGGGAACATCTATATTAAATATCGAAAAAGGTTTAAAAGATTCATATGCTAAAAATGAAACTGATGAATTTATTAAACCTATGATAGTTGATCCGACTGGCCTTATTAAAAATGGAGATATATTAATATGGATGAACTTTAGAAATGATAGAGCTAAACAAATATTATCAGCCTTTACTGATCCTAGCTTTGATGCCTTCCCTGTTTATAAATTTAATGATTTAAATGTATATTCATTTTTTACAGTAGATAAGAACATTACAACTATTCCTTTTTTAGGAGATAATGTTGTAGATAATCCTTTAGGAATATATTTTTCTAAATTAAACCTAAAACAAGCTAGAGTAGCAGAAAGTGAAAAATACGCTCATGTTACCTACTTCTTTGATGGTGGTTTTGAAGGAAAAATTCCTAATTGCGATAAATTCCACATTCCATCACCAGATGTTCCAACCTATGACCTAAAGCCTGAGATGAGTGCTGTAGGTGTTACGCAAAAGATTATCGAGTGTATGGAAAAAGATTATGATTTTATATTTGCTAATTTTGCTAATCCTGATATGGTTGGCCATACAGGAAGTATGGAAGCTGCTACTAAGGCATGTATGGCGATAGATATATGCCTAGGTAAAATACTTGAAAAAGCGGAAGAAAATTTTTATACCGTATTTTTATTAGCAGATCATGGCAATTGTGATACGATGATTAATCCTGATGGAACTCCATGTACAACGCATTCGCTTGCTAAGGTCCCATTTGTAGTCAATGATCCTAAGGTTCATTTTAGAGAAAATGGTAATTTAACTAACGTAGCTCCAACCATTTTAGACTACATGGATATTGCAATTCCATCACAAATGACATCAAATTCAATATTAGAAAAGGAATAGGTATTAATAATATCTATTTTTTTATGGAAAAATATCATTTTTTCTTGCATTTATGCATAATTTTGTGTTATAGTTGTTTTTGTATGACTGCGATGACACGCGAGGTTGCTGATACGCTAGGATGAGTTGGTAAATAATAGCAATCAGGTAATTTGCGCCGAGCAAGCCTATACTAGATATAGACGAAAGGAGAAAAATATGGCTAAAGAAGGACAAGTTCGTATAACTTTAAAAGCTTATGATCACCGTGTACTTGATGTAGCAGCTGGAAAAATATGCGAAACTGTTAAAAGAACGGGAGGAGAAATATCAGGACCAGTTCCACTTCCAACTGAAATTGAAAAATTCACAGTTTTAAGAGCTGTACACAAAGACAAAGATGCTCGTGAACAATTTGAAAGAAGAACTCATAAAAGATTAATTGATATTAAAAACCCAAGCAAAGAAACAATAGATGCACTAACTCATTTAGATTTACCTAGTGGTGTAGATATTAATATTAAATTATAAGGAAAGGAAATTTAAAAATGAAAGGAATCTTAGGACGCAAAGCTGGTATGACTCAAGTTTTCTCTAAAGATGGAAGACTTATACCTGTAACTGTTGTTGAAGTAGAACCTAATATTGTAATGCAAGTTAAGACTACTGAAAAGAATGGTTATAATGCAATCCAACTTGGCGTATTTGAAAAGAAAGAAAGAAATACAACTAAAGCAGAAATTGGCAATGCCAAAAAAGCAAATACAACACCTAAGCGCTTCTTAAAAGAAATAAGAGACTACGAAGGATCTTATAATGTTGGAGATGCAGTTAGTGTTGAAGTATTTGAAAAGGGAGAAATAGTAGATGTAACTGGAACTTCTAAAGGAAAGGGTTTCCAAGGTGTTATCAAAAGATTTAATCAATCTAGAGGACCTATGGGACACGGCTCACATTATCATAGAAGACCAGGTTCACTTGGAACTATGCTTCCAAAAAGAGTATTAAAGGGTAAAAAACTAGCTGGACACATGGGTAACGAAGTTGTTACTGTTCAAAACCTAGAAATTATTGAAGTTAATAAAGAAGAAAATTACATTTTAATAAGCGGTAATGTTCCAGGTGCAAAAAATTCATTAGTATTAATTAAGACTGCGATTAAAAATAGTCGCAAGAAAGATGTTAAAGATATAATTTCTTACGAAGAAGAAACTGTAGTAGATGCAGTAGAACCTGCTGTAGAAAACGAAGCAGTAGAAACAGAAGCAGAAGTAGAAAATACTGAGGCTGTTGAAACTGAAGAAGCTACAGAACAAACTGCTGAAGAAGTTACTAATGAAGAAGCTAAAGAGGAAGACAAGTAGTCTTTAGAAAGGATTTATTGATATGACAAAGATAAGTATAAAAAATCTAAAAGGCGAACAAGTAAAAGATGTTACTTTAGCTGATAGCGTATGGAATACCGAAGTTAATGATAGCGTAATGAAGAAGGAAATAAGACTTCAACTAAACGCTTCAAGACAAGGAACTGCCAAAACTAAAAACAGAAGTGAAGTTTCTGGTGGTGGAAGAAAACCTTGGAAACAAAAAGGTACTGGTCGTGCAAGACAAGGATCTATTAGAGCTACACAATGGCGTGGCGGTGGAATCGCTTTAGGAGTAACTCCTAGAAGTTATGATTTCAAAATTAATAAGAAAGAAAGAAGCTTAGCTTTAAGAAGTGCTTTAACTGAAAAAGCTAAAGATAAGAAATTAATGGTAGTTGATTCTCTAGTACTTGATTCATTAAAGACTAAAGATGCTAAAGCCGTTTTAGAAAGTTTAAAACTTGAAGGTAAAATCTTATTTGTAACAAATGAAGATGCTGAAAACTTATATATGGCTACTAGAAATCTTGGCAATGTAATCGTACTATTTGCTGACGAAATCAACGTATTTGATGTAGTTAATGCTGATGTATTAGTACTAGATGAAGCTAGCTTAAAACAAATTGAGGAGGTGCTTAAATAATGAAACATTATAGTGATATTATTATTGCACCAGTTATTACTGAAAAATCAATGGCTGAAAGAGCCAATAATGTTTATGTATTTAAAGTAGTTAATACTGCTACTAAAGATGAAATTAAAAAAGCTGTTGAAGAAGCTTTCAAAGTAGAAGTAGAAAAAGTTAATACATTAAATACTAAATCAAAAAGAAGAAGAGTTGGAAAGTACTCTGGAAGAACAAAAACATACAAAAAAGCTATTGTTACAGTTAAAGATGGTTCTTCTATTGAACTTTAGTAAGGAGGTAAAAGAATATGGCTATAAAACATTACAAACCAACGACTAATGGTCGTAGAGGAATGAGTGCTCTTACAAATGAAGAGATCACAACTAGTACTCCTACTAAAAGTTTACTTGCTAAAAGCAGAAAAACTGGTGGAAGAAACAATCAAGGTAAAATGACTGTTCGTCATATAGGCGGCGGTGAAAAAAGAAAATATCGTGTAATTGATTATAAGAGAAATAAAGTTGGTGTTACTGGTAGAGTTGCTTCTATCGAATATGACCCTAACAGAACTGCTAACATTGCTTTAATTAATTATAAAGATGGTGAAAAAAGATATATTATTGCACCAAAAGACTTAAAAGTTGGAGCAATAATTGAAAACGGACCTGAAGCTGATATTAAAGTTGGTAATAATTTACCTCTTCAAAATATCCCGGTAGGTACTGTTATTCACTGTATTGAATTAAAACCTGGAAAAGGTGCAGAACTTTGCCGTAGTGCTGGAGCATCTGCTCAAATTCTTGGTAGAGAAGATAAATATGTTCTTGTTAGACTTCAATCTGGTGAAACAAGAAAGATCTTAGGTGTATGTACTGCTACAATCGGTGTAGTAGGAAATGAAGATTCAAGCTTAGTTAATCTTGGAAAAGCTGGAAGAAAGAGACATATGGGAATTAGACCTACTAACCGTGGATCTGTTATGAACCCTAACGATCACCCTCATGGTGGTGGTGAAGGTAGAGCTCCAATCGGACGTAAGAGCCCAATGACTCCTTGGGGTAAACCTGCACTTGGTCATAAGACAAGAAAACCTAAAAAAGCTTCTAGTAAGCTAATTATTAGTAGGAAGTCTAAATAGGAGGAAATATGGCAAGAAGTTTGAAAAAAGGACCTTTTGTTGAAGCTAGTCTTCTTAAAAAGGTTGAAAAAATGAATGAAGAAAATAAAAAGACAGTTATTAAAACTTGGTCAAGAAGAAGTACTATTTTCCCTGCATTTGTTGGACATACTATTGCAGTTCATAATGGTAAAGAATTTATTCCAGTTTATATAACTGAAGAAATGGTAGGACACAAATTAGGTGAGTTTAGTCAAACTCGTAAATTTGGTGGTCACGCTGGAAATAAATAGGAGGGAAAATGGAAACATATGCAATTCATAAAACTGCTATGATTAAACCTAGACTTGCAAGAATGACTATGGATCTAATCAGAGGCAAAAGTGTTGAATCTGCAAGAGCTATTCTTGAAAACACTAACACTAAAGCAAGTAGATTAATACTAAAAGTACTTAACTCTGCTGCTGCAAACGCTGTTAATAATAATGATGCTGATGAAAACGATTTAGTAATTAGTAAATGCTATATTAATCCAGGTCCTATTTACAAGCGTATTCAATTCGCATCTCGTGGAAATGTTGATAGACATGATAAAAGAACTAGTCATATCGTAGTATATGTAACTGATAACAAGGAGGTAACTGAGTAATATGGGACAAAAAGTTAATCCTATAGGATACCGTATCGGCGTAAATAAAGATTGGGATTCAAGATGGTATGCAGATAAAGATTATTCTGAAAAACTTTTAAAAGATATTAAGATAAGAGAATTTATCGCTAAGAATTTAAAAGATGCTGCTATCTCAAAGGTTGTTATTGAAAGAAAAAAGGATAGATGTGAATTAACTATAAATACTGCTAAACCTGGTGTAATAATTGGCCGTGGTGGCGAAGATATTGAAAAACTTAGAAAGAAAATTTATAAATTAGTTAAAGAAGACGTTTATATCAATATTGTTGAAGAAAAGAATCCTGATTTAAATGCTCAACTTGTTGCAGATAATATTGCTCAACAAATTGAAGCTAGAGCTCCATTTAGAAGCGTTCAAAAAAGAGCAATTAGAAATACAATGAAGGCTGGAGCTAAAGGAATTAAAACTGCTGTATCAGGAAGACTTGGTGGAGCTGAAATGGCTAGAACTGAAGGATATACTGATGGAACAGTTCCTCTACACACAATTAGAGCTGATGTAGATTATGCCATTAGTGAAGCTAATACTACGTATGGCAAAATTGGTGTTAAAGTTTGGATTTACAAAGATGAAATCCTACCTGTAAGAAAAGCTGCTGCAAAGAAGGGAGAAGATAAAGATGTTGATGCCAAAGAGAACTAAGTATAGAAAATCTCATAGACTTAGTTATGAAGGTAAAGCAAAAGGAAATCTTACCCTTACAAATGGTGAATATGGACTTGTAGCACTTGAAGGTGGATGGATTTCTGCAAGGCAAATTGAAGCTGCTCGTATTGCAATGACTCGTTTTATGAAAAGAG
>CANRMZ010000055.1 GCA_947631885.1 uncultured Bacilli bacterium | reverse complement strand
TAGATACTTCTGAAGACATTATTAAGGAAGCTTATGATGATAAGGATGTAGCTATTAAAATTCTTCTAGTATAGCTATCTAAAAGCATTTGGATATAATAATCGATATTTGCACTAGTAACAACTGAATCAATTATATCTGAAATATGTTCTAGTTTTACAGTTGATAAAGTTTTGTTTTTATCAAGTTCGTTTTTTACAGTCGTAATATCAACAGGTGTTTTACTTTCGTATAAAGATTTTATGGCATTAAAAACATAACGGTTTCTTTCATCATAAAACATATCTTCAGAAACCGATTCGCAAATTTTAGAAACTAAGTCAGGTGCAATAAAAGCTACACCCAAGACAGACATTTCAGCTTCAAGATTGCTAGGTTTTACTCTTGCCATAATTCTCCTATTTTACTAAGTTTATATTAATATTAAATTCTACTTTTTTATGAAGTTTTATCTTAACTTCATGATTACCAAGGACATCAATTTCATGGTCTAATAAGATATTTTTCTTGTCAATCTTATAACCCATCTTTTGTAGTTCATCACTAATTTGTTTTGTTGATATTTTGCCGAAAACTTTGTCTTGAGCTCCGGTTTTAACTTGAAACTTAATTGTTTTATTTTCAAGTTTTGCTTTAATCTCATTAAGTGATGCTACTAAAGCATCTTCATTATCTTGGCGAACTTTAATTTGTTCATCTAGGACTTTCTTACTTCCTGCAGTATATGCAACTGCTAACTTATTTTTTATTAAATAGTTATTAGCATATCCTACAGAAACATCAATAATATCATCTTTTTTACCTTGACCTTTAACATCGGCAAGTAATATTACTTTCATAATAAGCCTCCTAAATCGGTATTATTATAACATATATTAGTTTTTAAAAAAAGACAATAACACTTTTCGGTTATTGTCTTCTAGTTATTATTAATCTTTAACATATGGTATTAATGCCATAAATCTTGCATATTTAACTTGTTCAGCAATGTGTCTTTGATGTTTAGCGCAAGCCCCAGTCATACGACGAGGTAAAATCTTGCCTTTTTCATTTATATATTTGTTAATAATCATTGTATCTTTATAATCTACAGATTTTCCAGCACACATTTGACAAATTTTTTTCTTTTTATGATAAAATTCTGCCATTTATAATTCCTCCTTTTTTAAAATGGTAAGTCATCACTACTAATATTGATTTCTTCACCGAAATCTTTATAAGGATCTTCTGAAACATCAGTAGTTTCAATATTATCATTATAATTACTATCACTTGGAGCATCATATGAATTTCCTGAAGCAGCATTATTTCCATCTTTGCTTCCTAAAAATTCAAATTGATCTATTATTACATCAGTAGTATATCTTTTGCTTCCGTCAGGAGCATCATAACTACTGTTTTTAATTCTACCTGTAGCACTTATTTGTTGTCCTTTATGACAATATCTATTAATGGTAGAAGCTGTTCTACCAAAAGCTACACAATTAACAAACTCTGTATCCCTTTGACCATCACGATTAGTAAAATCATTTTGGCAAGCAAGAGAGAATCTTGCAACCTCTGAATTATTAGCTCCCATTCTAGATTCTGGATCTCTAGTGAATCTTCCTATTAGTATAACTTTATTCATTATTATTCTCCTTCGATTTTAATAATCAAATGTCTTAAAACATTTTCATTAATTAATACTTTACGGTCAAATTCTTTAATTGTATCATGACTAGCTTCAACTGTCATAACATAATAAGAACCCATCAATTCTTTTTTAATAGGATAAGCTAACTTTCTTTTTCCCATTTCTTTGAATTCGATGACTTTACCTTTATCATTAGTTATTAATTTTTGGAGATTTTCAGCTTCTTTAGCGATTGTTTCATCTTCAATAGTATTTTTAATTATAAACATGATTTCGTATTTGTCCATCTTTTTCACCTCCTTATGGTCTATTCGGCTTCCTTATACAAAGAAGCAAGGAGTAATTAATTTACTCGCAAGTAGTATAACAAACCCGAGAAGATTTGTCCATACATTTTATGTGTTAAGATATGCAAAATATACAATTTTTTGTTTATTTTGAAATAATAAAGTGTTATGATAATCGGGTGCGTTTTGAAAGAGTGAATTTTATGCAACCAATAGAAAACAAAATTAATAATATAAACCCCCATTGGAATAAAGACTTGATAATTAGATATGTCATCGTGGAACTAGCCCCTTACTTTCAAAGAGACTTATTCTATTTTCTATCATCTCCCCAAAAACAATATAATCTTTTTTGTAATGGATATAGACCTAAAAGCCCGAATGTATTTTGCATAACTCTTTGTGAATCTTATCAAAGAATACTTGAAAGATTTGATATTAACTCAAAGATTATTCAAGCTAGTAAAACTGAAGAAGGCAAAGTTCCTTTATATGCCTTGATAGTTGAGGGAGATAATGGTTGGTATTATATTAATCCTTTAAAAGACTTATGGAGCCATCAACTTGGTGTAGATTCAAATGAATATGGTGTAATAGGCTACTCTAATCACGATTATGTGATACAAAATTATCCATACCTTCAAACCCTTTCATCTTCTTACATAAAAGAACTTAGTACTGAACTTGCTATTCCAGACAATAATCCTTTCTTTGAGCCTGATGTTATCGGAGGTAAAGATTTGAATCAATATCGCAAGAAAAAAGGGATGGATGCTAGAGCTTCATATGCAGAAACGGCCGTTGCTAAAATAGAAGACATTGGCAATTGCTATCTGAATGTTGGCGCAGTATTTGGCCCTATTGAAAGAAACTTAATGTATAAATTTTTCTTTACAACAGTTCTAACCAAACCAGAGAAATCTTTAATAAAACTTTCTTTAGATCCTAATCACAATTTTGCCATAACAATTGATATTGATGCTGATGGTGAAACCATTACCTATCAAGAAGAAAAAAATGAAGATGATCGTTATTCACTTTTAAGAAAATAGTTAGTAATAAAGCTAACTATTTTTTCGTATATTAATAATATGAAATTTAAAAGCATAATAAAAAATGGATTAACTATATTTCTTCCTTTAATTCTTGGAGGTATTTGTAGTATTTTTATCCAAGCAAAAGAATATCAATCATTTAATAAACCACCTTTAAGTCCTCCAGGAATTGTATTTCCTATTGTGTGGTCAATACTATACATTTTGATGGGAGTATCTTTTTATTTAAGTAAAAGAAAAACTAACGATGATAAAATAAGTTCCACATACTATTTAGGACTTGCTATTAACTTAATATGGCCATTTATCTTCTTTAATTTTAATCTATATTTACTAGGAGCAATATGGATAGTACTAATTATAATGCTATTAATAAAATTAATGATTTTATATTTTAAAGTAAATAAAGTATCTACATATCTCCAAATACCATATCTTTTATGGCTATGCTTTGCGCTTTATCTAAATATAGGAGTGTTTATTCTAAATTGATGCTAAAAAAAATAGCATCTTTTTTAATGCTATCTTAATCTCTTTCTTTTCATGCTAGAGGATTTTCTTCCACCAACACCAACATCAGGATATACCATTTCTATAGGTTCACCTATTCTTTCAGAAATCTTTTCTACTAATTTAGGCACTAACTCATCAAGGCTTTTTTCCGTATAATCATTTATGGCAATTATAGGATTATTTAAAGCTCTAAACTCTGATGCTCTATAACGTGCATGTTCTGCATCAAGATCACGACTTAAAGGTTGCACTAAAATATTTACTACACTATAACTAGCAAAGTCTTCAGGAGCAAAATAACGATGAGCAAAAAGATCAGAAAAAACGATAACATTAGTGTCTTCAGAAACTATTTCAGTCAAAGGAAGACCATACAAATCATCTTCAAGTAGTTGATCAGAATCTATAAAAGTAGCATCTTTAATACGACTAGCTAATTTTTTACCAATAGTAGTCTTACCTGATTTGCCACACCCAGATATAAGGATTGCAACTCTAGGTTGCTGCTTTACTGTAGGCACTTCAGGTAAATCTTCAAAGTCTGAAGCACAAGGATTTGGTACCCCAAAAGGGACAACATTAGGTAATATTTCCGGTTCTATCTCAGGATTGAAATAAGCCATTATTCTTTGAGCCACATAATGAATAAAATCTTTATAATCTTGCACAGCATAAGCGGAAGTAAAATTAATATTTATCTTTTCAATAATCGCATTTATTTCAGCTCTATTGTTAGATACGGCTTCCGGAACATAAACTCTTGGATAAACATATCCTAAAACGGGAGCTCCTTGACTTATACAAAAATCATGCATTTTTTTAGACATCATAAAAGCCACCATCATTGGCATATCACATCTATACCTTGATAAAGCATTAAAGTTGCCAGGATTATATAAGATACACTTAATCTTTGGTTCATCATCAATTAGCTCTGGAGGAATAATACTAAGTTCTTTATCTATATTAAATATATCCGGTCGTGATAAAATTAACTCAATAACTTTTTTGGTCCTTGCTTCTGTAGGTATTTTCCATAATACAGCGTTTTTATTATAAACATTTAAATCAATATATTTTTGAATTCTTTTTAATGCTTG
This sequence comes from uncultured Bacilli bacterium, assembly GCA_947631885.1. Classification (GTDB taxonomy): domain Bacteria; phylum Bacillota_I; class Bacilli_A; order RF39; family UBA660; genus UBA6448. The sequence continues at coordinate 3,008 of CANRMZ010000055.1, read as the reverse complement.
TTCTTCAGATTGCATAGCTATCTCCTTTTCGATATAAGACTTATAATAACATATTTAACTTTTCATTGTAAATAAATTTTATAAACTTTTAACCTTCTTTCCTTACGAGTTTTTGAGCATCTAAATTCATTTCTAGATTACGGTACAAAATGGTGGCACTTTGGATAACGCTTTGTCTAACTGCATCAGAAAAGTTAGCCATATCGATAAACGATAAACTAAACTTGCGAATATCAGAAAGTTTTTGACTAGTTTCATGCTCTTTATAAATAGCTTCATATATCTCAAATAAATGAGAAGAGAAAGCTTCCGAAAATTCAATGGGAAATACTAAATCAGTTTTAGATAAATCATCAATAAGTCTTTTTAAACCTGCCAAAAAGGTCTTTACTAAATTAGGATATTTTTTACAAATAGTTATAATATTTTTTAAAATGAACTCTGAATTCATACCATTATTGATATCTTTATTAGTCATTAAAGTCTGGCAGTACGTTCCAAAGTAGTTAAAACTTAACATATCATCATCTGGAAATAAAAAAGGAATTGAATATTCATGATCAAATGGAGGTGCTAGACTTCTTATACCATCTTTTGTAAAGATAAAGGAAACATTTTCATAGTGGTAATTAATATCCATTTTAAGAATGGAAATAAGTATTTGCAAAGCTAGTTGCTCACCAAACCTATCATCATTATTAAAAATCGGAGCATTTAATATATCCGTATAATCATAATATACACCACAATAATTAACGTAATCACCTATATCCACGCCTTCTTGAGTATATGCGTTAAAATATTCTAATAAATTAACAAGTCTTTCGTTTTCTGTAGTAATGGACTCAGTTAAAGTCCCTTTATCACTCCTGCTGGGATAATAGCGAGAATACCCTTCACAAGTAGCTAAATAGTACAAAGGGGCATTGGGGCAAAAATAATTTTTAATAATGTTACTCCAGAAAACTTCACTATAAGCAAATAAAAATGTTCCATATGGCTTAGTCATAGACAATGGTTTAAAAAGATATTGCTTACCATTGAAAGCAAAAATTGGAAAATCTTTTTGGCATTTTACTACTCCTGCAGAGCTTTTACTAAGCATATTAGATCTATCATCAAATTTGCAGTGGTACACATTAAAATTAATATTCATGTTTTGCCTCTTTTTGTCACTTATTTTAGCAAAATATTTTTAAAAGGAAAAGATGTTTTTATTAATCATAAAAAAACAATTCCATTAGTAGAATTGATTTTTTGTTTTTAGCTATATTTTTGCTTTAAATGAAATAATTATTGTTCACTACTTTGTACAGTATTATTACGTCTTAAAACTTCATCTTGCCCACTATTTTGTTTTTGATGAGAGATGTTGAAGTATTGTTCGGCAGCTAATCTAAAATATCCGTCTCTATCTTTTTCTACCATACTTTCAACTTCTTCAATAGATTTATCAAAAAATAATCTTGGAGATAATGGTTCAAGTTCTTCTTGTATCATTCCTTTTCTAATATCTATTTTTTTAGCGAATTCTAATAAAATACCCGAAATTAGTTCAATAAAGTCATTGCCAAATCTAGCTTGTAAATTTTCTAATAAATAGCCTATTTCTCTACTAGTAATCATTCCCGCATCTAAATTTGGTAATTGAAAGTCACTTTTCGATTCAGCTATTTTATCATGCCCATCGCTTGAGGAAGTTTTAATACGATAACTTCCAATTATACCTTTAGTAGTTTTGTATACTACCAATTCAAAATAATTATTATAACCAATACATCCCATTAAAATTATAGAGGACATTGTATCTTTATCTTTAAATAGATCACTTGGCTCATAAAGGTTCATTGAAGTAGGGAAATGGTCTTTAATGTGGCTAATCTTAGTACTTTCAAATAAAGCTCCTTGAACATCACATTGCAAAGCACTTTGAAAAAGATCAACCCCAAACATAACATTATCTCTTTCAATAAAAGCGTGATTATTTTGCGAATCTAAATTCTCATTTGAAGCTAGAAATTGATTGGTTTGCGTTTTCTCAAAATCATAAACATATGTCCCATCATCATGTCTTTGAAACGTTTTAGAAAACAATGGAATTTCTTGTCCGTTTTTATTTGCTGAATACCGTATTGTAAACTTTGAATTTACATTCAAGCAATAGTCTCCAGCATCATTTGGTCTTTCTTTTTCAAAAGTCAATTTATATTCACCATTAATAAACGATATTTTTGCAATAATTGGCTCAGTGCCTCCAATGTAGTAAACAATTTCTGATGTCTTTATTGGACTTGTGGTAGAAACAACTACGTATCTTAATATATTTAAATCATAATTATAAATATATTCTGCTTTATATTCCGTGCCTGTTTTCTTATCAATTAATTCTATAGACAAATGATCATTAAAATTAATTTTTTTTATTTCATAATCAGCCAATCTTGATTCATCTATTGGTATATTGAATAATTTTGCTATATCTGCTAATGTTGGTTTTTGCTCAGATCTTTCCTCTGTATATTGCTTATAAAACCTTTTAATTGATTCCTTTAAATAATTTTCTTGTTTTGGCATTATAAACTCCCCTGTCTTTTGTATATCATTTTTCATTAGTTATTTTTAAAAAAAACAATTCCTTTATTAGAATTGATTTTACTATTAAAATTGAACAATGTTCAATAAATTTTTTATTGGTGGAGTAGACGAGATTTGAACTCGTGTCCAATATGCTCTATGATACAATGCCTACAAGTTTAGTACTATTTAAATGTCCTATTTAAACGGCTAGCACGAACCTAATAAATAGTAAGTTTAATAAAATTCGAAATTAGTACTTAAACAATACTAATTTTATAATCTACTAAATATGAAACCCAAATTAAGTCCGTAGATAAAACCTAAAGTGGATTCTCCTTGCTAACTATGGTTAAGCAAATACTGGAGTGAAGCCATAAGCAGCTTCGTTATTATCTTTGTTATTTATTTTTAATGCATTTATAGTTTGCCAA
>CANRMZ010000054.1 GCA_947631885.1 uncultured Bacilli bacterium | reverse complement strand
GTATTGGCGAAGCTAAAGCTACAGTAGAAGGAGAAATAGCCTGTAAGGGTGAGCTTACATTTGCTATAGTAGATAATAATGAATAAAATTCTAGTTGCTAATCGCTCGGAAATAGCAGTAAGAATAATTAGAGCTTGTAAAGAAATGAATATTAAGACAGTTGCTGTTTATTCTGAAGCAGATAAAGATGCTATTCATACTAAGTTTGCAGATGAGGCTGTATGTATAGGCCCTAGTGAATCGGCAAAGAGTTATTTAAATATCAAGAATATAATTGAAGCTGCCAATATTACAAAAGCGGATAGTATTCATCCAGGCTTTGGCTTTTTATCAGAAAATAGTTTATTTGCTAAAATTTGTGAAGAAAGTAATATTAAATTTATAGGTCCTAGATCTGATGTTATTGAAAAGTTAGGTCAAAAGTCTAATGCTAAAAATATTGTTAAGAAATTGGGGATTCCGGTTATACCAGGATCTGATAAATGTGTCACGAAAGAGTATGAAGCCAAAAAGATTGCGGATAAGATTGGATATCCCGTCATAATTAAAGCTGCCAGTGGTGGCGGTGGTAAAGGCATAAGAATTGTTTATGATCCTCAAAACTTTGTTAATGATTTTAATGTAGTTAAAACCGAAGCAAAAATATCTTTTAATGATGAATCAGTATATATTGAAAAGTATATTGAAAATCCTCGCCATATTGAAATCCAATTTTTAGCAGATGAATATGGTAATGTTATTCATTTGGGAGAAAGAGATTGTTCGATCCAAAGAAATAATCAAAAGATTATTGAAGAAACTCCTTGCATAGTTTTAAGTGACAAATTAAGAGACGAAATGGGAAAGGCTGCTGTTAAAATAGCTAAAGCGGTTAACTATTCAAGTTGTGGAACTGTTGAATTCTTGTTAGATAGTAGTAATAAATATTACTTTATGGAAATAAATACTCGTATTCAAGTAGAACATCCTATAACGGAGATGCGTACAGGGATTGATTTAGTAAAAAAGCAAATTAAAATCGCAGCAGGGGAAAAGTTAGATATCACGCAAAAGTATATAACTTTTAAAGGCCATGCCATTGAGTGCCGAATTAATGCTGAAAATCCTAAACAAAAATTTAGACCAAGTCCTGGCAAGATAACAGGTCTTTATATCCCTGGAGGTAATGGTATAAGAGTTGATACTGCTATCTATGATGGTTATGTGGTCCCTCCTTGTTATGATTCCATGCTTATGAAAATTATTGCTTATGGTGCTAACCGTAATGAAGCTATTGCTAAAATGCGTAGAGCCCTAGAGGAACTTGTCATCGAAGGAATTGATACTAATCAAGATTTTCTTTTAGAAATAATTCGTAATCCAAACTTTATAAGGGGAGAAATAGATACTTCTTTCATTAAGAATAACTTTAAATTATAAGAGGTGGTAATATGGATGTTGATAAAATAAAAAAGCGTAAATATCCAGTTCAAAATAAAAAAATAGCAATTGATATTCCTAAAGATAAATGGGAAAAATGTCCAAACTGTAAAGAAATCATTTATAAAACCGAGTTAATTCAAAATAATGAGATATGTCCATATTGTAATTATTATTTTCGGATGAATAGTAAGAAAAGAATTGAATTAATAACTGATGAGAATACTTTTAAAGAATTTAATCTTAATATTAAAACGAGTAATCCTTTACATTTAAAAGACTACTTAAAAAAGCTTGATAGTATTTCTAAAGATACAGATTTAGATGAAGCTGTTTTATGTGGTACAGCCAAAATAGATAAAGAAGATGCCGTTATTTGTGTTATGGATAGTTATTTCTTTATGGGGAGTATGGGCAGTGTAGTTGGTGAAAAAATAACTAATGCTATTGAATATGCTACGAAAAATAGACTTCCTCTTATAATATTTTGTGCATCAGGAGGAGCTAGAATGCAAGAGGGCATAGTTTCTTTAATGCAAATGGCTAAAACAACTGAAGCTTTAAGTAAACATGATGAAGCAGGACTTTTATATATATCAGTTTTAACAGATCCTACCTATGGTGGTGTAACAGCATCATTTGCTAGCCTTGGCGATATTATTATTGCAGAGCCCAAAGCTATGATAGGTTTTGCCGGCCAAAAGGTAATTAAAGAAACTATTAATGAAGAATTACCCGAAGGTTTTCAAACTTCAGAGTTTTTATTAGAACATGGTTTTATAGACATGATAGTAGAAAGGGATTACTTAAAAGAAATTATTGCTAAATTAATTAAATATCATAAGAGGGTTACTCATGAAAACTAAGAGTGCTTGGGAGATAGTAAATATCGCTCGGAATCCTATGCGAAAAACCGCGCTTGATTACATTAACATTGTCTTTGATGAGTTTATCGAGCTGCATGGTGATCGCTGTTTCAAAGACGATAAGGCTATTGTGTGTGGTCTTGCTAAAATAAATCATAATTACTACACCGTTATTGCTGAGCAAAAGGGTAGAACTACCAAAGAAAATATTGAAAGAAACTTTGGCATGCCTAATCCCGAAAGTTATCGTAAAGCTATAAGATTTATGAAACAAGCTGAGAAATTTAAAAGACCAGTAATTACCTTTATTGATACCAAAGGTGCCTATCCTGGTATTGAGGCTGAACAAAGAGGACAAGGAGAAGCTATAGCTAAAGCAATGATGATTTTATCAAAACTTAAAGTTCCCGTTATAGCTTTTGTAATTGGTGAAGGTTCCAGTGGAGGTGCTCTAGCTTTAGGAGTTGCAAACAAAGTATACATGCTTGAAAATGCTATATACTCAGTTATTTCTCCTGAGGGTTTTGCTAGCATTGTATGGAAAGATGGTGCAAAAGCCGAAGAGGCATCTGAAAAAATGTGTTTAACCTCTAAAGATTTATATGATTTAAAGATTATCGATAAAATTATTAAAGAATATGATGGAAATTCATATGTTAAAGTTGCTGATGAAATAAAAAAATTAATATTACAAGATACTTTGGAATATAAAAGTAAAGATTATAAAGATATTAAAGAACAAAGATATCAGAAATATAGAAATATGGGTGAATATATCAAAGATGTTAAATAATAAGAAAATATTAATCATAGGAATTAGAAATAAATGGAGTATTGCTTTTGGTATCGCTGAAGAAGCTTATAAACAGGGAGCAGAACTGATATTTGTTTATAAAGGAAAAGATAATGAAGATAAGATTAAAGAGTTAATAGAGCCTTTTGCTAATAGTAAATATTATGATATATCCGATATATCATGTGAAGATGAAATGCGAAGAGTCATTCAAAAAATCAAAAAATATAATGGTAAAGTCGATGGTATAGTTCACGCAGTAGCTCATGCATATACTGATGATTTACATAATGACTTTATTAATACTTCTAAAGAAGGCTTTATTCATGCTTTGGATGTAAGTAGTTATTCATTTGTAATGTTATCAAGACTTGCTTTAGAATATGATTTCTTAAATGATAATGCGAGTTTGGTAACCCTATCTTATTATGGCTCTATTAAAGTGCTCCCTGGCTATAATGTTATGGGCGTTGCCAAAGCAGCTTTAGAATCAGAAGTTAGATATCTAGCAGAAAATCTTGGTAAACAAGGTATAAGAGTTAATGCTATTAGTGCCGGACCTATTAAAACTTTGTCGGCCAAAGGAATAAAAGATTTTAATAGTATGCTTGAGATTGCTGAAAAGAAAAATCCTATGCAAAAAAATGTAACCCAAAGACAAGTTGGAAGTGCTGTAGCCTTTATGTTAAGTGAAATGTCATCAGGCATCACAGGTCAAACAATATATGTTGATAATGGCTATAGTATCATGGGTATATAACAGGTTTAATAACCTTTTATATAAATAGAAGAAAGGAGGATTGAAGATGGAAGAAATTTTTGCCGGTGTAAAAGAGGCTGTAGCAGAAAATCTTGGTATTGATGAAAAATTAATTACTATGGATTCTGCTTTTATAGATGATCTAGGAGCTGATTCTTTAGATATCGCGGAATTAATCATTGCTCTTGAAGATAAATTTGGAATCTCAATAAGTGATGAAGATGCTCTTAAAATAGTAAGAGTTAAAGATGCCGTAGAATATGTTAATAATGCTAAGAATAATAAATAATATCATACTAGTGAGGTACTTATGAAAAAAGATCATAATTTTGTATATAGCTTTTTTAAGGTAATACTTAAGATTCCTTTTGGCTTATATTATTTACCTAAATGGGAAAATAAGGATATTATTCCTAATGACGGGCCGGTTATCTTTTGTGGTAATCATATTCATATGTATGACCAGTTTTTACCAATGATAGCGACAAAACGCATCATTCATTATATGGCTAAAAAAGAATATTTTGATGGTAAGTTTGCTTGGTTCTTCAAATCTACCGGATGTATAAGTGTAAATCGAAGTATTAAAGACATTAAATCGGCATCCGAGGCTATTAGGGTTTTAAAAAATGGCTATGCTTTGGGAATATTTCCTGAAGGGACAAGAAATAAGACTAATGAATTATTATTACCATTTAAAAAAGGGGTAGTATCGCTTGCACAAAAGACAGGAGCAACAATAGTTCCGTTTGTAATTACAGGTAAGTATAAATTTTTAAAAGGGAAATTAAAGTGTACTTTTTTAAAACCAATTAAGGTTAGTAAAGATGATGATCTTGATAAAGTAAATGAAACTTTACGAAATATGATATTAAAGGAAATAGAAAAATCTGTTAAGCGATAACAGATTTTTATTTTAATAAATAATCTTCGATAACGGTGTTAATATATTCGCCGATTTCATCAAGCGATTTATTTAACTTGCCTCGAAAGTATTTTAAAAATAGACTAACGCACCCATCTGTGAAAAAAGCAATTTTAAGTTCAACATCTTTACCTTTAATATTTTCTAAACGAATTATTTTCTCATAAATCATTTTATTAAGTCTATCAATAAAGATAAGTGGCTCTTTGCTTGAAGCTAATAGTTTATATATTTCTTCATTATTTTTTAGATAGTCAATAACTTTATTTAAATACTTCTTTATGTTCTCTGGATTATCAATATCATCCTCATTAAAATCAATAAGTTTTAACGTATCATCTTGAATTTCTTTAGCTACATCATAAATATTATTATAGTGGGTATAAAAAGTAGAACGAGTAATCCCAGCGATTTTAACTAAATCAGTAACTGTTATTGCCGATAATTCTTTCTTCTTGGACATTAATATAGCAAAAGCTTCTTTGATGTTGTTTTGCGTATTAATAGAGGATATATTTTTATTTTTAACTTTCATCTAAATCATCTCTTTGACTTAATATTTTATACAAATTTTAAACATATGTCAAAATTTAGACATTATCAATAAAATTGACCTTTTATTTTAAAAAATTTGCATATATAATACTGTGTGGTTTTAGAAAGAAGGAATATTAAAATGCGTAAGATTACGGATTTTATTGTCGAAAAAAGAAACTATATTCTTGTAATATTTATAATTTTATCAGGAATATGTTTATTTTTGAGTAGTAAAGTAAAAATCAATTATGATTTAACTAGATATCTTCCTGATGATTCATCTACTAAAATAGGAGTAGATATCATGAATGAAGAGTTTGCTACCGATAAAAGCAGTACTCTAGAGGTTATGTTCAAAGACCTAAAAGATGATGAAAAAGATGAGGTTAAAAAATATCTTGCTAGTATAAAAAATGTTGATGAAGTGTTATATGATGATACCGAGGATTATAATAAAGATGATTATACCTTATATAAAATAACGGTTGATGGGGGAGCAGATTCTAAAAATGCCGCTAAGGTATATTCTACGATTATGGATAAATACGATGACTATGAAATATATACTTCAGGTGATGTATCTACCTATAATGCTCCCGTGTTAAAACTTTGGGTTGTAGCCCTTGCTATATGTAGCGCCATGGTAATCTTGATTATCATGTGCGACTCTTATGTTGAACCATTCTTATTCTTATTTGTTATAGGTCTTGCTGTCTTCTTAAATAAGGGTACAAATATTATTTTCCCAAATGTTTCTAATATAACTAATTCAATTTGTGCAATTTTACAAATGGCTCTTTCTATGGACTATTCAATAATGCTTATGAATAGATATCGCCAAGAAAAAGAACATGAAAAAGATAACAAGAAAGCGATGAAGGAAGCGTTATATCACTCTTTCTTATCAATATCAAGTAGCTCAGTAACAACCATTGTTGGTCTTTTAGCTTTAGTGTTTATGAGTTTTACGATTGGTGTTGATTTAGGTATTGTTTTAGCTAAAGGCGTTGTATTTAGTTTAATTAGTATCTTCTTTGTTTTACCATCTTTGATTTTATTATTTGATAAACTAATTATGAAAACTACTAAAAAACGTCCAAAAATATCTTTGTCAGCTTTAGGAAAATTTAGCTTCTTTATTCGTAGGGCAGCAATAATAATCTTTATAGTTATCTTTGCGGGAAGCTTCCTTTTAAAGAGTAATCTTGAATATGAATTCACAGGCGAAGAAAACGATAAAGTAAAAGAGATATTTAATAAAGAAAATCAAATTGCCTTAATATATAATAATGATGAAGAAGAGTTCTTTGGTAATTATTGCCAAAAGTTAAGCGATGATAAGCGTTTCAGCAGTGTTTTATGTTATGCCAATACCTTAAGTGAAGGCTTAAAATATAATGAACTTAATGATAAATTTGCAAGCCTTGGTGTGGATGTGACTTTAGATGAGGATTTAATTAAAACTATTTATTATAATTACTATAATCAAAATGAAGATAATAAAATGAGTTACCCAGAGTTTACTAGTTTTATTTTAAATGAAGTAGCAAATGACCCTAACTATGGCAATGCTTTAGATAATAACTTAAAGGCTAGCATTAATAAACTATCTTATTTTACTAATCAAGGTTTGATATATACTAAATGGGGATATAATGACGTAGCAAATATCTTAGGAATCCCTGCAGCAAATGTTCAAAGCTTATATCTTTTATACAATAGTACGACTACTAAAACTGCTTTAACTTTACCAGAAAGCTATAATTTTATTGTTAATAATGTTTTAAATAATGAAGCATATTCAAGTATGCTTACTAAGGAAAATATTGCTTCTTTACAAATGATGGCGCCATTTATAAATAAAGATAGTAACAATACTAAATTGGAAAGTGCTGACATGGCTACATTATTTGGTATGGATAGTTCTTTAGTAGAAAACATTTATAAGTATTATAATGCTTTAAGTGAACCAAGCGAAAAATTAAGTTTGTATGATTTTGCTAATTTTACTTTAACTTATGTTTATCCAAATCCTGAATATGCTCAAAGTATTGATGAGAACACCGCTAAAGAGTTAAAGATGATTAAGACTTTTGCAGATCCTAATTTAATAGGCCAAAAACTTGATGCAAATACTTTAGGCCAAACTTTAAACATTAGTCCTACAATAGTAAATGCAATCATTGGCCTTGACAATAAAATAAATGGTACTGCTGAAACAACAATGAGTGTTGATACCTTTGTAAGTTTCTTACTTTCTTACAAAGATAATCCATTAATGATTGGTTATTTAGATGAAAATACAATTAGTAACTTAGAACTTGCTAATATGATAATAGAATCTAGTAAAGAGAAAAAAGTA
>CANRMZ010000053.1 GCA_947631885.1 uncultured Bacilli bacterium | reverse complement strand
TGTAGATATGTATAACGAAAAAGTCATTAGAGCATCCGAAGGTATGATATTTCACATTAATATTATTAAAAGTGATTTAGAAAGTATGATAGATCTTTTAAAACGCAAAGGTTATAAAATAATTGGTACTGATGTTCATGGTGGTAAGAAGGTAGAGGAATATCGTGATAGTAATTATGCGTTTATTATTGGTAATGAAGGAAATGGTATGAGCATTGAGATTAAAGAGTTATGTGATGCTTTTGTCTATATTCCCATATCTAAAACTGTTGAAAGTTTAAATGCGGCCGTGGCGGCATCAATTATTATGTATGAGGCCTCAAATGAATAATATATATGTTGGTACCATAACGGGATGTCATGGTATTAAAGGTGAACTTAAAATATTATCGGATTTCGAATATAAAGAAAGAGTTTTTACGAAAGGCTTTTCTCTTATAATTGATAATAATAGTTATCAAATAACTTCCGTAAGAATTCATAAAAATTTCTTTTTAATTACCATTAATGATTTATATGATATTAATAAAGTAAATCACTTAATAAATAAAGATGTTTATATTGCAAGAAGTGATTTGCATCTAAGTGAAGAAGAATATCTACTTGATGATTTAATTGGGGCTAAAGTATTTGATGAAAATGAAGATATTGGCGTGGTTACAGAAATTGTTTTAGGTAAAAATAATAATTTTGTAAAAGTAGATAATAGTTTCCTAATTCCTCTTATAAGTGAATATATTGATTATTTTGATGAAAAAAGTAATATTTTGTATACAAAAAATGGTAAAAGTCTAAAAATATCATAATTTTTATGATATACTTTATTTAATGGGCGAGGGAGGTTTTTATGAGAATTGACATTTTAACTTTATTCCCTGATATGCTTACAGGCTTTTTAAATGAATCTATTATTAAAAGAGCGATAGATGAAAAAAAAGTTACTATTAATTTAATAGATTATCGTAAGTATACCAAACTAAATAATAATCAAGTTGATGATACAGCATTTGGTGGTGGTGCAGGCATGGTTATTATGTGTGAGCCTATTGTTCTTGCTCTTGAAGATATTAAAACTGATGATAGCCATGTTATATTACTTGATCCTAAAGGCAGACTATATAAACAAAAAGATGCTCAAAGATTAAAAGAATATAAGCATTTAATCCTTATATGTGGCCATTATGAAGGCATTGATGAAAGAATTAAAAACTACGTTGATGAAGTAATATCAATTGGTGACTATGTTCTGACGGGCGGTGAACTAGCTTCGGCTATCATATCCGATAGTGTTGTAAGGTTGCTTCCAGGGGTTATTACTTCGGAATCTTTAGATAGTGAAAGTTTTGATGAAAATTTACTTGATTACCCCGTATATACCAAGCCTCGTAATTTTAGGGGTTATGAAGTTCCTGAAGTACTGCTTTCAGGTAATCATAAATTAATTGATGAATATCGGTATAATGAAAGAGTAAGGCTTACTAAAGAAAATAGACCGGATTTAATAGGTGATAAAGATGAGTAATTATATAATTTTAAAAGATAATAGTGAAAAACAAATCATTAAAGTAACTGCTGAAAATTACTATACTTTTACGCCTAAGTCTAAAACTAAAGAAACTATTACTTATGTTACGATTTATGATTATGATAAAATTTGTAAAATTGTTTTAAAAAAATTGATGATTAAATATCAAAAGCTGATCAATATGATAAGTAGCATTAATGATGAAGATGATTCTTCGTCTAACTATAGCCTATGTTTAGATGAACTTAATAAGTTATATGAGATGCTAGAATATAAGTATAAAAAATATCTAAAGCAAGAATTATATAATAAATTTATTGAGGATTTAAGCAACTTGAAAGAATTTATTGTTGTTGGTATGGAAACCAAAAATACAATAAGGAGATAATAATGGATAAAATAAGTAGTCTTAAAGAAGAACAATTAAAAGCTGCGATGCAAATACAAGAAATGGGTATTGATCCCGATACAATCATGGTTACTTACTCTCCTGAGGAATTTCATGAAATGTATGATGGCCCGGAAGACCCTCCTTTTGAACTTAAACAAGAAAATATTGATGCATTCCCCATTTCCTTGCTTGGCTCTAGTTCTGTTTTACGTGGCTACGACTTAAGCGTAAATGCTTTTTCTAATCCATATAATGAAAATATTATAGATTTATATAATAAAACGATTAGAAAAGCTTTAGCAAAAGCTAATGAATGTGACTATACAACTAATCAACTAGTAATGCAAATTGATATTCAGGAAGTTTTAGCAAAAGCAATTCAAACGGCGATTGAGTACTATACAGAAGAATTCGAAAGTGATGAAAGAGCTTATGAAGCTGCAATTAATTCAATGCAAAAATCTGAGCTTAGTAGCGATATGCGCCGTAGTAAGTTCGTCGTTGATAAAGTTACTTTAACCAAGGCGGGAAACGATAGCCTGACTAAGTTTCTTCATGAACTACTATATGATTTAAGGAAAAGATAAGTGATTATCTTTTTTTAATTGCCAATCTTTCTAAAATGTTATACAATTATTTTAGGGTAGAGTAATATGGAAAAGAGTAAAAATAAAAGTGTGATATCTAGTAAAAATACTATTACATTAATTATTGTATTGGCAATATGCATTTTGCTATTTATAATTGGCTTATGTAGTGTTTTAAACCGTTATTTTGATAATAAACAAAATAGAGAAGATGGTTTAAGACCTACTTTTTATGCTGATGAAAAGGCTGAAATGGATATAGTAATTCCAACACATAGCGAGAATAATGAAATTAGTAGTATTGATTATAAAGTTTCCTTACAAAACAAGCACGATGTAACTAGTGTGTGTCGTTATAATCTATATTATTATTGGGATGAGAATCCTAATGGATATTATCGCGCTAATAGTCAAGATCTTGTAACTTTAACAGGGATTTTAAATGATCAAATTATTTTTGATAACATTGAATTAAAAGATTATAATTTGGGAAACTTAAAAACCTTATTAGCATCTTATTATATTGTTAATGATGGTAGTGAAATCACCAATCAAACCTGGCATATTACATCATATTACCAAAATGGTCAAATTAGTGAAACCATCACAGATAGCAACTTCCCAGGAAGTATCGGAGTCGAAGAAGTTTTGTGTACCGAGGCTGAATACTTGAAAGATCAAAACATTACGAAAAATAATAATTATATTTGTCTAAATTCGCGTGATGAGTTCTGTGCTGAAGAAGATTTATATGAGATAATAGGCCAAGACGAAGATGGCATTAAAGTAGTAAGAACTAAAGCATTTGGCATTTCTTCATGGAATAATGACTTATTACCAAGACTTGAAGACGCCTTTTTTGATACTGATGGTAAATATATAAGAGGGATGGTTTTAGATCATAGCTGGTCATTATATGACGAAAGTGATTTAAACGCTAGTATTAATAGTCTTCAGAATCATGAAAAAGAGGCCGAAAATAAAGTTGTAAGTAAAGTAGGACTTTTATCATTAAGTGATTATAAAACTTTAAATTCCTTAAAAAAATACAATAAACCATATCTGCTTTTATCTGATACCGGATTAGTTTTTAATATAGAGGGCGCTTTGACAAAGACAAGCGCAACTGGCTATGTATATCCGGTTTTATATCTTAACCCAAATGCTGTAGTATCTAAGGGTGACGGTTCATGGGGAAATCCATATTTTGTAAATTAAATATGTAATTTCTTTGAAAAGTATGTTATAGTAATAGAGTTTTAGGAGATTTATATGGCATATACAAGGAGTTATTTAAGAGAAAAAGCAATGATTATTATTTATCAAATAAGCATTGATGAAGAAAATAAAATCGATTATGATTTGGATGCCAAGATTAGAGAAAATCTTGAAGTAGATAATGAATTTGTTAAAGAGATTGTTTATGGGGTTGAAACGTATAAAGATGAGCTTGACAAAATAGCTAATAAACATATGGTTGACTGGGATATAAATCGTATTGATAAAACCGGTAAAGCTATATTAGAAATAGCTTTATTTGAGCTTAAATATACTGATACACCCGAGGTTGTCGTTATTAATGAGGCTATAGAACTTGCTAAAAAATATAGCGATGATTCGGTTAGAAAAATCATTAATGCTGTTTTGGATAAAGTAATAAAAGAAATGTAAGCAGTAGGAGACTAAAATGGAACATGAATATTTAAAAGTAAGCGAGATTAATAATTATATCAAAATGATTTTAGATGGTGATCCATTTTTAGGTAAAGTCTTTATATCTGGCGAAATATCTAATTTTAAAAATCATACCCGCGGACATTTATACTTTTCATTAAAGGATGAAGGCGGCCGAATTAATGCGGTAATGTTTGCAAGTAGCGCCAAAAATTTAACGTTCGTACCTGAAGATGGTATGAATGTTTTAGTCGAGGGAAGAATAAGTGCTTATCCAGCCACCGGTAGTTACCAAATATACGTTGATAAAATGGAAATGGATGGTATTGGCAAATTATTTATTGAATATGAAAAACTTAAGAAAAAGCTTGAGCAAGAGGGATTATTTGCCCCCGAACATAAAAAGAAAATTCCTCGCTATCCTAATCGTATTGGCGTTGTTACGGCCTCAACTGGAGCAGCAGTTCGTGATATTATATCGACTATTAAAAGAAGATATCCTATCTGTGAAGTAATTCTTTTTCCAAGTCTTGTGCAAGGTGATGGGGCTAAAGATAATATTGTTAAGCAAATAAAGATTGCTGATAGTTATAATTTAGATACTTTAATCGTGGGTCGGGGTGGAGGATCTATCGAAGATTTATGGGCTTTTAATGAAGAATGTGTGGCTAGAGCTATATATGAGTGTAATACTCCCGTCATTAGTGCTGTAGGGCATGAGATAGATTTTACGATTGCCGACTTTGTAGCTGATCTAAGAGCTCCGACTCCTACAGGAGCTGCGGAAATGGCTGTGCCTACAATCATGGATGTTAATGCTTTAATCGAAAATTATACCATTCGTCTTAATAAATTTATTAAAAATATGATTAATGAAAAATTTATTAGATTAGAAAGATTTAAAAGATCATATATTTTAAAAAATCCTATGAGTATTTATGAGATTAAAGAACAAAAAGTGGATAATTTAATTGACAATGCTAAAAATAATATTTTAAATATTTTATATAACAAAGAAAAAAGAGCCCGCGAAATTATGACAAGTAATATTTTGCAAAATCCAATGTCTTTAATTGAAAAAAAAGAAAATAAATTATCTCTTTTAATAAATAGTCTTAAATTGTTAAATCCTTTAGGAATACTGGAAAAGGGTTATAGTATTATCAAAAGTGATAATGAAGTTATAAAGGATGCTTCTAAATTGCAAAAGGGTAGTAATATTGAAATAAAAATGCATACTGGAGAGGTTTCAGCTACAGTAACGGAGGTTAGAAAATGAAAGAAGAAAAAACTTTTGAAAGTGCTTTAGATAATCTTGAGAAGATTGTTAAAGAATTAGAAAATGGTAATATTGATTTGGATAACGCCATTAAAAAGTATACAGAAGCTATGGAATTATCTAAATATTGTTCAGAAAAATTAAAAGATGCCACGGATAAAGTAAATAAAATTTTAACAGAAAATGGCGAATTAAAAGACTTCGAAGTTGAAAATAGCTAAATTAGCTATTTTTTATTGCCTTTTAATTGTACTTTCCATTATTTTTTGATAAAATGTTTATAGTAGGAGTATGGTAAACATGAAGCATATTAGATCACTTCTTTTTTGTTTATTAATAGTGATTGTTATTTTTAGAAGTTTACCCGCTAAAGATGCTTTTGAAATAGCCGATACTCTTGACTTAGGTAAAACGGCAGAAGCTGGTGTTTTAAATCCTAAATGGGAATATTATAATAGCTTGTCTGAAGAAGAAAAGGCAGAGTGGCAAGCCGCTCCTGAAAAATACGTTGTACCAAGTGATGGCAATAGTAGTGATGATTACAATGTGAAAATGAAGGCTTATGCTCCAATAGCTTATTCGGCAAGTCTTCCGGCTAAATATGATTTAAGAACTTTAAATGCTGTAACTCCTGTCGAAAATCAAGGCAATTTAAGCATATGTTGGGCTTTTGCTTCCAATGAATCTTTAGAATCAAATATGATTATGCATAAGCAAGGAACTTTTGATTTTTCCGAAAGACAACTTGATTATATATCTGCTAAAAACAATACGATTTATAGAGAAGGATTTAATCCATATGCGTCTGTCAATTCAAGAAATATAGGTGAAGGCGGTACGTTCAATAGTGCTGTTCGATATTTAGCCATGGGCCTTGGTGCTGTTCAAATGACCGGTACATGGTCAAGTTGGAATGAAAACAAGTTTGCTGTTAATCTTAGTGATGCCTTTAATTTGAATAATAGTAATTATTTAGTTACTGATTATATAAGATTTCCTGATCTTCAAAGAAAGTCTTCAGCAACTGAAAAAGAACAATGGCGGAAAAATATAAAAAATCATATCATGCAAAATGGTGCGGTATATATTTCTACATTATCACCCGAAAAGGCTGCTGCTCATGGCTGCTATGTTGATCAACGTAGTGGTGATATATCAGGGTTATTAAACTGGAATGATAGTTGTGAAAGTCCTTTTGCATCACCAACTTATAAAGGAACTCATGCTATGGCAATCATTGGTTGGGATGATAATTATTCTCTTTCTTACTGTTCATATAGTAATGGAGATACTAATACAAGTACTCCAAGTACATCATGTTATGCTGCCGGTGGTAAATATAATGTTGTAAACGGGGCTTGGATATTAAAAAACTCATGGGGAGATTTAACTCAATATATTTATTTAGCTTATGATTCTGATTATTTAGAAGCTGCGGGAATTATTAAGGTTGTACCTAAAGATTATGATAATACCTATAATACTTATGGCCCTGTAAGTATCACAAACGTTACTGGTCATAAAGTTGAAGCTTTATTTCAAAAAGCAAGACCTATAGAAACTCTTAAAAGAGTATCATTTGAAACATCTACTACTCAAGATGTAACATACAGTGTTTACTATGGTGATAAGAACACCAAAACATTACTTGGAACTGTTAAAGTTAATACTCCAGGAAGATATAGTGTAGAAGCTAATAATGTTTCTCTTACTCAAGAAGATTTTATCATTTATGTAGAACCATCAATTGGTAATGCATATACTCAGCCATCTAAGGTTTTTGCCTTCACAAATAATACTCAAACCGATTCCAGTGCAACTACTTATTTTGAAACATCAAGTGGTAAATGGCAAAGTGATGGAACATATAAATATAACATTAAATCAAGAGCTACTAATCTAGTAACGGGAACTAAACTTTCATTTATTATTAAAGATGTTTATAATAATACGATTGTTAATTATACAGATGATAGTTCTTATTTAGTTGCCGGAGCCTATGAAGGAGTTATTGTTTTACCTAATAAGCTTGCTGATAATTCTATTTATTATATTGAAACTTATGCTAATGGTAGCTTAATTGGTAAAAATTCTTTTGCTACTGGTATGGCTTTGGGTAGTGTTTATAAGTCGGGTAAATTATACTATGTTTTAAAAAATGAAGCTGATTTAAAATATATGACTACTTTACAATATAAATTTAGTAACTATATTCTTAATAATGATATTACTTTAACAAGTAGTAATTTTGAACCATTAGGAAGAAATACTGCCGATCAGTTCCGAGGAACTCTAGATGGTAATAATCATACCATATATAATTTGCAGGAAAATAATACTAACACGG
>CANRMZ010000052.1 GCA_947631885.1 uncultured Bacilli bacterium | reverse complement strand
TATAATATCATAATTAAAGTAAAGGAATAATTATGTTTGAAAATTTTGAAATAGAAGTGTGTAATATATTTAAAAAAGCTGAAAGTATTAAAAACAAATTAAATCATGAATATGTAGGAACGGAGCATATACTTCTTGCCATATTAGATAGTGATAAAAAACTTGCTAAAGCATTACAGCTTTATGGGATTTGCTATGATAGATTTTATCATGATATTGATGAAAGTCTAGAAAAATGCTCAAGTAAAAGCCAGGATTTTACTCCTCTTTTAAAAGAAATAATAATGAGTGCCATGAAAAAAGATAGTAAAGTTACTAGTAGAGATTTAATTATAAAAATGATTGAAATAGGTGAGGGTGTGGCTTTAAGAATATTAATGACTGAAGATGTTGATATTGATGCTGTCTATAACTATCTTAAGGAAGAAAACGATAACTTAGAGCTGTATAAATATGGAACTATTCTAAATAACACGGTTAGTTTACAAGAAAAAGTCGTTGGAAGAGATAAAGAAATAGATCTTATCATCGAAACCCTTTTACGCAAGAAAAAAAATAATCCTTTGTTGGTAGGAGAAGCAGGTGTTGGCAAAAGTGCTATTGTTGAAGAACTTGCTAGGAGAATCGTGCAAAACAAAGTTCCCAGTATGTTACTTGATAAAATAATATTTTCACTTAATATGGCGAGTCTTTTAGCAGGAACCCGTTATCGTGGTGAGTTTGAAGAAAGAATAAATAGAGTTATTAATGAAGTAATTGAAAATGGCAACATTATCTTATTTATTGATGAAGTGCATACCATGGTTGGAGCAGGTGATTCAGAAGGGGCTATAGGAGCTTCGGATATCTTAAAACCATATCTGGCAAGAGGTGATATTAAATGTATCGCGGCGACTACGAAAAAGGAATATGAAGCATCAATCCTAAAAGATAAAGCTTTAAATAGAAGATTTGAAAGAATATTAATAAATGAACCAACGGAAGAAGAAACTTTTGAAATCATCAAAGGGATTAAAGAAGAATACTCTAACTTTCATAAAATAAATATATCTGATGAAATGATCAAAAATTTAGTTCATATTGCATCAATATATTTTCCTGATAAAAAGAATCCAGACAAATCGGTAGAGCTATTAGACTCCGTTATGAGTTATGTAAAATTAAAAGAAAATAAAGAGGTCATTCAAGCTAAGGAAGAAAATATTAAAAGAATTAGTTTAGCCAAAGCTAAAATGCTCGAAGAACAAAATTACAAAGAAGCTTTAAAAAATAAAGTGCTTGAAAATAAACTTAAAAATGAGTTAAAGCTACTTAAAACTGGAGCTAATTATTTTATTAAAGAAGATGATATAATTGATGTTTTAGAATATAAAAATAATATTATTTTAAAAAGTAACAAAATTAAAAATATTCATCATAATTTAGGGAGTAACTATGACAGTAAAATATTAAATTTAATTACTAAGCCAATGAAAGAACATAATGGCCCATCATCTTATCTTTTTGTCGGTGATAGTAAATCATTTATTAAAGATATTGCTAAAGAGCTTAATTTTGAAATATTTAATTTAAATAATGATGAGAATATTCCAGCTCTTTTTCATAAAATAAAATATTATCCCAGCCAAATAATTGTAGCCAAAGAAACTGCAAGTAGCAGAATAATGAACCTTTTAAATAAGATTATTAAAGATAAACTGGTGGAATATGAAGATGAGTATTATTCATTTAATAGTGTAGTAGTAATAATATTAAGTGATAGTAATAGTCTAGGCTTTATTAAGAACAATATAAGTAAAATTCCTGTAAATGAAGTCATTAATTTTAACAAAAAGATAAATTTTTTAAAAAATCCTTCTTAAAAAAAAGGATTTTTTGCTTTTTTCGGTAATGTATATATATGAAAGGAGGAATAATGGATATTTTAAAGAAATATTATTTACAAATATTAGTAGGAGTGCTAACGGTTTTAACAATCGGTATTTATGGTCTTTATTGCTTTGAAAAATTCTATCATAAAGATACTAGTGAAAATGTTTCTACTTCCACTTTAGCTGTCTTAACGGATAATGAAGTTAAAGAAGCTGAAGATACAGAAACAATGCATGTTGAAGTCAAAGGCCAAGTCGTTACTCCAGGTGTTTATGCAGTTACAAGCCGTAATATTATAAATGATGTTATTGAAATGGCCGGAGGATTTACTGAATATGCTTATACTGATAATATCAATTTAAGTAAAAAAGTAAGTGATGAAATGGTTATCATTGTCTATAGTGCTTATGAGTATTCGATGTTAAATAAGCCTCAGGTAGTTTATGTTGAAAAGCCATGTACTTGTCCAGATGTTGATATATCATCCTGTGTTAATGAGGGATCTAGTGTTATTGAAGATGGACCAAGTTCATCAAATAGCCAGGACAGTAACAGCGAAAGTAATAGCCAAAGCGGCCTGATAAACATCAACACCGCTACGCAAAGTGAACTTGAAACCTTAAATGGAATCGGTCAAGCTAAAGCTAGTGCTATTATTAGTTATCGTAGTCAAAACGGTAATTTCAAATCTATTGAAGACATTATGAACGTCAGTGGAATATCACAAAGTCTATTTGACAAGATTAAAGACTATATTACAGTCTAATCTCTTTTATTTAATTATTACTTTTGTTTTGATAGGTTATGTTATTCTTTTTACCAAAGTAATAAAGTATACTTCTGTTTATGATGATGAAACTGAGTTTACGGGAGTAGTATCTAGATATATCCAAAAAGATGGTAATACAACTATTTATCTTGATAGTAAGCAAAAGATAATTGTAAGTATTTATGAAAATGTAGATATAAATGTAGGTGATAAAGTTAAAATCACCGGTAAAGTAAGTGATATTTTACCAAATACAATACCTAATACATTTAATTATAAAAAGTATCTATATAATAATCATATTTATACTAAAGTAGTAGGAGATAAAATAACGATAATGTCTCATTCTACCAATCCTCTTACTAAAATAAAGAACTTGGTTATTAATAGGTGTAAGAATAATACTTATTTAATGCTATTTATATGTGGTGATAAAACGGGTATGGATACAAGCATCTATAATAATTTTAAAAAATGTGGCATAGCTCATTTACTCGCAATATCAGGAATGCATGTTTCAATTTTTATCCTAATACTTAATAAATTATTATTCTTTTTAAATAAAAATTTAAAAAATATTATCATGATACTGTTCTTGATTTTCTATTCCTATTTAGTTAATTTTACACCTTCGATTTTAAGAGTTGTAATTTCCTTTATAATTGGGGTAATCCTTTCTTATTCGAGCATTCGTATTTCGCCTGTGAAAAAGCTTTTGCTTACCGCTTTTATAATTATTTTAATTGACCCATTTAACGTTTATAGCACATCATTTCAATATTCTTTTAGTGCTTCTTTAGGAGTTATATCTACCCAAAATCATCAAAAGAAAAATTATTTACTTAATATAATTATTATCTCATTTTATACCTTATTATTTACTTTACCTATAACAGTTAATCTAAACTATGAGTGTAATTTGATTTTATTTATAAGTAATTTATTGTTTATTCCTTATGTTTCCTTATTTTTATATCCTTTAGGATTACTTACTTTTATTTTCCCTTTTCTTAGTAATATTTTCTCTTTTTTTACAAGCTTAATGGAAAAAGGAATAGCAATGATTAATAAAATAGATATCTTTATAATTAATATACCTAAGATGCCTATTTATATAATTGTATTATTTTATATACTGCTTTTATCCTTTCTTTTTTATAATAAGAAGCAGCTATTATATATGCTTATTAGTTTAGTTATTCTAGTCAAAGTGGGTGCTTTTCTTGACTTTAATGATTATGTAATATTTTTTGATGTTGGGCAAGGGGACTGTGCGGCAATCATAAGTAAATTTCATAAAGATGTGGTCTTAATTGATACGGGCGGTCTTCGAAATTATACAGTATCCGATAATGTTATCTTATACTTTAAGAGTATTGGCATAACCAAAATTGATACTTTACTTCTTACTCATGGGGATTATGATCACATGGGTGATGCTGAGAATGTTATTAATAATATGAAGGTAAAAAAAGTTATTTTAAATAAAGGAAATAATAACGATTTAGAAAATAGCTTAATAGATTTACTTAATAAGAAGCATATTGAATATTCGCACGATGCAAGTACAATAGAAATTGAAAATGCTAGTGTATACTCTCTTAATAATGGGGTTTATAAAGATGAAAATAATAGTTCAAATGTATTACTTATTCAAATGGATAATAAAAATCTCTTATTCATGGGTGATGCGGAAAAAGAAGCTGAAGAGAATATCTTAGCAAATTATGACCTACCTAAAATAGATATTTTAAAAGTAGGACACCATGGCAGCAATACAAGTTCATCCAAAGATTTTATTAATAAGATAGAACCTGGCTATGCGATAATTTCTGTAGGAAGAAATAACCGTTATCATCATCCTAATAAAGAAGTATTAGATACTTTAAGGGGTTCAGTGATATATCGAACCGATCAGGATGGAAGTGTAATTTTTAAAATAAAAGATGATAATTTTACTATTATGACTTATGCAACATAAAATAAATTTTGGCATACAATATATTACATTGTGCATAATGTTTATATAGATTGAGCCCTTATAGGGGCTCTTTTCTTTTTAAAAACTAAATAGTATAATAACTTATATGAAGGTTTATTTAATAGCATGCGAAAGTTTTATTTTAATGAAAGATGAGATTAATAAAATAGTCCCATCTGATTCGAATGTTATAAAATATGATTTAAGACAAAATACTTTAGATGATGTTTTAAGTGAAGCTAGTTATTTTTCTTTGACTAATGAAATGAAATATATTATTGTTAAAGGTGCCACTTTTTTTAAACCTGGTAAAAGTGATAATGACGATGGTAATAAAGAAATTAAAAGCCTTGAAAATTATATGAAAAGTCCAAATGAAAATACGACAATTATTTTCGCTTGTTATGAAATGCCTGATAAAAGAAAGAAAATATTTAAACTTATCAATGAACAAAATAATTATATAGAAATTCCTAGTTTGAATAAAAAAGATTTAACCTATAAATGTATGGATTTGTTAAAAGCCAATGGTTATAAAATTGATTATGATACAGCAAGTTATATCGTTGATAATTCCTATACTAATTACGATATTTTAATGGGAGAGTTAAATAAAATATATATTCTTTTACCGAAGGGTGAAGTCACTATTCAAAATATCAAAAATATTGTTTCATTAAGCATTAATAATAAAACTTTTAGCTTTATTAATGCCATAATTGCTCGTGATTTAAAGACGGCTTTAGATTCTATATCATCATTTGAAAAACTTAAAATTGATCCAATTGTTGTTATAATTTCTCTTGCTAAAGAAATGCAAATATATTTGAATTTGAAAATGGGAGTTTCACCAAAAGATATTCAAAAAGCCTATGGTAAAGAAGATTGGATGATGAAAAACTATTTAAGTCACATAGATGATTTTACAGAAAATGAGCTTAAAAAAATCATAATTATGCTTAATAATTATGATTTAGGTTTAAAAAGTGGCACGATAGATAAATCGGTAGCTCTTGATTTACTTGCTTTAGAACTATGTGCTTAAATTAGCTTAGTATAATTTTTAAAGTTTAACTTGGCAATAGATTTTAAATAATCTTTGCCATTTTTTTGAATTAAAGTATTTATTTGTTCGTCAACAATAGGACCAGCACCTTTTTGTAAAACAAAACCAACTTTATCATTTAATTTATTCATTTGTTTTAGAAATTCATATCTAGCGATAACCGATGCCGCGGCAACTGCCATACATTTGCTTTCGCCCTTAGTATAAAACGAAATGCCTTTGAGCTTTTTTGGAGCATCTTTTAGATACTCATAATACTTCTTGCCATTTACAAATTGATCGACAACGGCAAATTTATAATCAGGTTTATATTTTTCTACTAAAGAACATAAAACTTTATTATGCAAGATACATTTTAGCTTAACCATATTGATATCTTTAAAGTTTTTATTATATGTTTCATTATCTAAAACGGAACACACATAAGGAATTTTTTTGATAATTTCTGGAGCTATTTCTTTGATTTTATCATCAGTAATTTTTTTAGAATCTTTAACACCAAGATCTTTTAGAAAAGTAATATTTTCTTTACTAACGTAAGTTGCGCATACAACAACCGGACCAAAGAAATCGCCACAGCCTGTTTCATCTGAACCAATTGTAGAGGTATTTAAAAAGAAAGTGTCATCTTCACTTTTCTTTTTTTCTTTGGAAGCATCTTTTTGCTCAATATCAATATTGTTATATTTTTTCTCCATGGCTATCCAAATGCTTGCTTCAATATCGGCACCAAGACCTTGGAACATAACTTTGCCAGATTCATATAAAGTAATAGTTACATCGTAATTCTTAGCTTGAAAAATAGCGTAGGGTGGTGTCTTTTCGCATTTATATTGAGCATAAAATTTAGTGAATTTTGCCCTTAGATTCTCGCTTAATTTAAATACCACACAGTTCATAAAATGCACCTCAAAAATATTATAACATCAGTATATATTAAATTCACTCAATTACGACAAATTATTTACACCGCTAGTAATTATACTTTATTTTTTGGATATAATATAATATAATTAATAATAGAGAAGAGGAATGATATGACAGTAGTTGATATTGTAGCACTTATATTAATAATACTGGGTGCATTATATGGATTTAAGAAAGGCGCTATTAAAGGATTAGTTCAATTAATAGGTTTAGTTTCCATTACCATTGTTGCTTATCAATTTAAGGATAGCATAGGTAATCTTTTAATTAAACACTTACCATTCTTTAACTTTGGTGGCAAAGTAAATGAATTATATACTCTTAATTTATTAGTTTATCAAGGCATAGCCTTTATCGTAGTATTTATCTTACTTTATTGCTTATTAAATATTTTAATAGATATATCAGGAATTATTGAATTACTTTTAAAATTTACAATTATATTTGATATTCCATCA
The DNA here is from genome assembly GCA_947631885.1 of uncultured Bacilli bacterium. GTDB lineage: Bacteria > Bacillota_I > Bacilli_A > RF39 > UBA660 > UBA6448. The sequence goes on along the minus strand of CANRMZ010000052.1, from coordinate 738 downwards.
AAGATTATTGGTGCTGTTTTAGGCGCTGTTGAAGCTATATTCTTTGTTTTCATTTTAGGAGTTTCAATGCTCCAATTCTCACAAACATCTAAATATGTTATGGAGAGTAAAATGGTTAAACCAATTGTCGAAAAGACACCAATTGTAAATATGATCTTTAGAACAGGCATTGGAGCTGCTGAAAACATTTATGAGGAAATAGATAATTATCAAGAAACTAAAGATAGTAAAGAAACTAATTTAGCTATTATTAGAATCTTAGTTAAATATGATATTGTTAAAGCTAATTTAGTTCAAGAATGTATTGATAATGGCAAATTACATTTAGAAAACGTAGTCGTAGCTTCCTAGAAAGGAATAATATGATTAAACATTTAGATAAAGCTGATGATTTTTATGCATTAATAAAAGAGGGAACATATATCGTAGATTTTTACGCTGATTGGTGTGGCCCTTGCAAGATGCTTATACCTGTTTTAGATGAAGTAGACTTTTGTGATATTATTAAAGTTAATGTCGATGAACACGAAGAGCTAGCTCGTAAATTTGGCATTATGAGTATACCAACTTTAATCTTTTTCAAAGATGGAATTGAGCATGAAAGAGAAATAGGCTATCGTGGTATCGATGAAATTAAAAAAACATATAACTCTATAAAGTAATTTTAGTTCACGTAAATTGACATAGAGAAACGAGATTTCAACAAGAAAATCTTGTTTTTTTTTTTTTTTTTTTTTT